>JAYVJI010000123.1:0-4229 GCA_043769435.1 Verrucomicrobiota bacterium | reverse complement strand
GTAGGCTTCGCCCAGTTCTTTGAATTTGTCTTCAGCAGATTTATCCCCGGGATTTTTGTCAGGATGAAACTTAACCGCCAGTTTCCTGTAGGCCTTTTTCAATTCTTCTGCGGAGGCACCGCGCTCGGCACCTAGGATTTCGTAATAGTCGCGCTTGGAAGCCATCCGGCTGGTCGGTTGAGTGTAAGGAATGAGGAGGAACGGGGATCAGGTATGAGCCGGTCCGCTACTGATGATGACGGAGGCTGGTCTTAGGAGCCGGTCCCTGAGCTTGTAGCCGCGGCGGGTTTGCTGAAGGATGGTGCCATCCGGGACGGTGTCGCTGGGTTGCTGGCCGACGGCGTCATGGAGGTTGGGATCAAATGGCCCGGTGATGCTGATCTCCTCCACGCCATGATCGCGCAGGAAGTCCTGCATCTGGCGGAGCACCATGCTGAAGCCCACGAAGATAGTGGAGCCTTCATTTTCAGCTTTGGCAGCCATCAGGCCGTAGTCGAAGTTATCCAGCACCGGCAGGAGACTTTCGAGGAGGCCGGCATTGGAATAGCGGACGGCGTCCTGCATTTCCCGGGCCATGCGTTTGCGGTAATTATCCAGTTCTGCTGCGGCCCGCAGCGCGGCGTCCTTCCACTGCGCGGCTTCCATGATGGCGGTGTCCAGCGGGTCGGGCTGGCTCTCAATGGCTGGTGTGTCTTGATCGTCGGCGGCCGCCGTGCAGGCATCTTCGCCTGCTGAGGATGTGGTTTCGTTCATGTGGTAATTCTATAAATGGGAATGGGGAGGGACGTTAACTATAGTGCCAGTTCTCTGGGCTCAACCTGTTTTTCAAAGCCCGGGCAGGAAAGGATTCACGCGACGAGACGTCTGGCGCGCAGGCTGGCAAGGTAGCCGTGCCGGGGGGCGAAGACAAAAGTGACTAGGAAGACGAGGGTCTGCAGCACGGCGATGCAACCGCCAGTAGCGAGATTTCCTTCGTAACTAACGATAACCCCTGCAAACCCGGTGCTGCCTCCGATGAATCCCGAGAGCCAGACCAAACGCCCGAACCGGTCTGTCAGCAGATAGGCCGTGGCGCCGGGTGTCACTAGCATGGCGACGACCAGCACGGCACCGACGGCTTGAAGGGCAGCTACCGCGCTGGCGCTGAGCATGGCGAGGAGCAGAAAGTGCAGCGCGCCGGTATTCATGCCCATGGCCCTGGCCTGGCCAGCATCAAAGCAATACAGCATGAGATCCCGCCATTTCACAGCGAGGGCGAAGAGGGTGAGCGCGGCCAGCGCCGACAGCTGGAGGGCGTCCTCGGTGGAGATGAGGTTGATGTTGCCGAAAATAATGGTGTTGAAATCCACCTGTGAGGGAAAGATTGATCCTAACAGATAACCGAGTGCAAGAAACGAGGTCATCACGATGCCGATAATGGCATCTTCACGCAGCTTGGTGCGGATTTTGATAAAGCCCATGGCCCCTGCGGCCAGCATACCGCTGAGGAAGGCTCCGAGGGAAAAGGGCATGGCGGCGAGCTTCGCCAGCGCGACGCCCGGTGCCACGGAATGGGATAGCGCATCGCCCATGAGAGACCAGCCTTTGAGCGTTGTGAAGGCGGATAAAAAGCCGCAGACCAGTCCCACGAGCGTGCAGACGGCCATGGTCTTTTGGTTTCCGGGCTCCATCCACCACGGGATCTGCGCGGTCAGGTCCGCTAGGATCACGGGCCCACCTCCGCCTCCCGGCTTTTGACGAGATCTTCCCGGCCTTCACGGTTGGTGTATTCGAGGTGACCATCCTTACCGAAGATGAGAGGACGCTCGTCATCCGTCATGACTTTCACCATCCGTCCGTCGTGCTCCTGAATGGTGCTGTGCTCGAAGTGGAACTGACGCAGCACGCCGCCGAATGCTTTGGTTAGATTTTCCTCGGTGAAGACCTCCTGCACCGGGCCGCTGGCGAGGACGGTCCGGTTGATGAGGACTGAGTGATCACAGAATTCCGGGACGCTGCCGAGGTTATGTGTGGAAACGAGGATGATGCAGCCCTCCCGGCGGAGCTTCCGGAGCAAATGGATGATGGCTTCCTCGGTTTTTACATCGACGCCGGTAAATGGCTCATCCAGCAGAATGACCCGTCCGCCCTGTGCCAGCGCCCGTGCCAGAAAGACCCGCTTTTTCTGACCACCGCTCAGCTCGCCTATCTGCCGGTCCCGGTAGTCCCACATCTGGACGCGCTCTAGGCTTTCCCGGACAGCGGACTTATCAGCAGCCCGGGCGATGCGCAGAAAATTCATCCGTCCGTAGCGGCCCATCATCACTACGTCCTGCACGCTGACGGGGAAATTCCAGTCCACCTCTTCCGCCTGAGGCACATAGGCTACGATGTTTTGCTTCAACGCAGCCCGCACTGGCTGGTCATTGATGAGCACACGGCCGCGGTCGGGTTTGATGAAGCCCATGATCGATTTGAACAGGGTGCTTTTGCCGCTGCCATTGATCCCCACGAGACCGCAGATAGTCCCGTGATCGAGTGTGAAGGAGGCGTCCCTCAGGGCCGTGTGGCCAGTGGCATAAGTTACCGTGACCGCTTCCACCTTAAGCGTGAGCGGAGGAGGCGCGGCTGCCGCAGTTTCCAGATTCATCCGCTGTGAAACACCGGGGCAGCGCGGATTGCAAGCGCCGGAGTTATGGGGGGCAGGGGCCACAGGTCCAGGCCACGAGCCCAGTGCAAGACCACCGCGCTGGAAGTCCACCGTGACTGACTGACTGACTGACTACGGTACGCCAGATACCTTGAAAATCCGCAGGAACGAATAGCCATCGTTTCAACATCCCAGTTTCTAACCCGGAAATGGCCGGGCCGGTGAGCCTGAAGCACTCAGCCATGTCGTCGGCATCCGCTCTTGCCCCGCAGCTTCTGTTGCAGCAGGATGGCACACTGCATGGCTGCATTTCTCAATTGGATGGGCGGGCCGCTTATCCGCCTCATCACTTATCTGAATGACCTCTCTATCCTCACTGCGGATGTCTGCACTTCCGTGCTGAAGGGCGGGGTGAGGTGGGGGCTCGTGGCCCGGCAACTCGTGATCATCGGATTCGGTTCCCAGCTGCAGGTGATCGTGACTGGTGCGTTTACAGGTGCGGTCTTTGCGGCGCAGGTTTATTACAAGTTCAACCAGCTGGGTTTCGAGAGCGTCGTGGGCGGCATCGTGGCGCTGGCCATGTGCCGGGAGCTGGGTCCGGTCCTGACGGCGCTGATGCTGACCAGCCGCGTCGGAGCCGCCATGGCTGCGGAAATTGGCACTATGAAGGTGACTGAACAGGTGGATGCCCTCCGGTCCCTCGGCGTGCATCCAGTAGACTACCTCGTGACCCCGAGGATGCTGGCCATGCTGTTTTCAGTGCCTCTCCTCATCGCGGAGAGCGTCAGCTTTGGCATCTGGGCAGCCCGGCTGATCGTTGTCGGAATATACAAGGTTCCCGGGGCCTTTTACGAGGATCAACTGGCAAAAAACATCGGTATGCCTGACATCTGGTTTGGCATGGCCAAGGGCCTTGCCTTTGGCCTCGTCATCGTGCTGGTCTGCTGCCATCAGGGATTGACCGCCCGCCAGGGAGCCGTGGGGGTAGGCCGGGGCACGACATCCGCTGTCGTCATATCTTCCCTGGTCATTCTGATCAGCAATTTTTTTCTCACAGTCGCCCTCAACTATATCTGGCCGGTGGCGCGCACCTGATATGAGCAAAGCCGGCAAAAACTTTCTGGAACTCCGGGGCGTGGTGAAAAGCATCGGACAGCAGGAGATTCTCAAAGGGATCGACCTTGATGTGAAACACGGCGAGAGCCTTGTGGTGATAGGTTCATCCGGGACTGGAAAGAGCGTGCTGCTGAAGCTCATGATGGGCCTCATGTCCGCGACATCCGGCAGCATCCGTGTAGATGGCGCTGAGATCACCGGACTGACTGAGCGGCAACTGGGGCCGCACCGGCGGCGGATGGGAATGCTCTTCCAAGATGGCGCCTTGTTTGACAGCTTCACCGTAAGGGAAAATGCGGCCTTTCCGCTGCGGGAGGCCGGTGAGCGGGATGCTGGGGTCATCCAGCAAAAAATAGATGAAGCGCTGGAGGCCGTGGGCCTGGGGGCTCACGGTCACAAGTTGCCCTCTGCGCTCAGCGGAGGGATGCGGAAGCGGGCAGCGCTGGCCCGGGCCATCATCACCCGGCCTGAGGCCGTGCTTTAC
>JAYVJI010000122.1:0-10442 GCA_043769435.1 Verrucomicrobiota bacterium | reverse complement strand
AATGTTTTGCCGGCAATGTCGGGCGGTGGCGGCGGGCGGAATTGACCGGCGGATTTGAGCAGGAACGGCGTGACTTTTCCCCAGTGCGGGAGTTCCGGTGGGCGCATCGCCAGCGGGGTGCGCCGCCACTGGCCGGGTTCCTCCTTCGGGGCGTAGTGAATGGTGGTGCTGGAGCCGTCGGCAGCGCGGGAGTCGAGCACTACGCGGGCTAGGGCACGGGCGCGAGGATCGCGTGCCATTCCGGCAGTGAGGCCGGTCATGTCTGCGCCCGGGAATAGCGAGGAGCACACTTCGTGCGCGGCATTCTGGATGGCGCTTGCCGGATTCACACTGGTGGAAGCAGCGCGCCAGAGTGCGAGATGGAGAATAGCGAGACCGCGCGCTGTGAGGCAAGGCGGAGGTGCCTGCTGCCGGACCCACCGGAGATAGCTCTCGTTCCATAAAAGCAGAGGGGTTGGGGTTGCCTGCGGCGGTTCTGCCACGGAAATTCCCGGCATGGAACAGGCGAGCATCGTCCGCAGCAGATCGCGGCGGGATGGGCATGAGACTTTGGAAACGGAGCGGATGGGAGACTGCACAAAACAGTATTGGTGAATTTTGCGAATTTGTGACAGGCAAAGTTCACATTGTTTAGAAGGTGGGGAGTGGGGCATGAAGTGCCGGACTGGGCGAGCATTGATCTGAAGGCGCCGCCCAACGGACGGTATCCCGGAGCCATTCCTACCGCGAGTTTTTTGGAGGGTCCCGGGAATTGAAAAAGCCGGAGTAAACACCGGCGGCAGAGATGAGCCGGCATAGTTCTTACGGAATTTTGCGTTCCGGGGTGGAAAAGTTGGAAAAGCAGCAGTAAAGGCCGACGTCTGAAACGCTTTGTTCCCTTCCCTGCCAATCCTATGAAACGCGCCCCGTTTATTTGTTCAATGCTGCTGCCCATACTGTCTGCCGCCGCACCACTCGCCGCCCAGGAAAAACCTGCTGCGGTAAACGCTGCCGCTGCCAGTGCGGCACCGGTATCCATTATCCGTCTGCCTGAGACAGTGACTGCCGCATCGCCGGTGGAGCTGGTTTTTCCCAGTGATATGGTTGCCGCTGACATGACCGGCAAAACCACACCGGCAGCGGATGTGCTGGTCTCAAAACCTACGCTGACTGCCGAGCTTTCCTGGACCTCACCACGCAGTGCCGTAGTGAAACTGGCGGCTCCCTTGGCTCTGGGCTCGACCCACTCTCTAGCACTCCGCAGCGGACTGAAGGACGCAGCAGGCAAGCCCGTCCCGGCGGGCCAGGCGGTCACTATCAGCGGACCGGCTTTCGCTGTTAGGCAGACACTTCCGCGCTGGTTTGACATGGACGTGACCGGTGCCCGGCTGCCAGAAATTGTCCTCTTTTTTAACGACTCAGTGGATGCCGCAGCAGTGGCGAAAGCAGGGCGGTTTGTGGACAAAGCCGAGCGCGCCGTGAAGATCAAAACGTGGACTCCTGAAGTAGTGCAACTGGGCAAGACTCACCCGCTCACCGGGACATGGACGGAACAGTCCGCTGCCCTAGCGAAAGGCACGCAACAAGGTGCGGCAGGTCAGGCGGCGATGGCGGTAAATGTTGTCACCATCAAACCGGAATCCCCGCTTCCACCCGGCGAGGAGTGGACCCTCCGGCTGGATGCCGGCCTCCCAAATGCCAGCGGCACTGCCGCTCTGCCTGCCTACTCTCTGGCATACGGCACGATCCTCCCCTTCAAGCTTGCGGAGGTAGAGGCCGAGCCCGTGCTGGATGGGCCCAGGGAATTGCACGTCACCTTTAATAAGGACGTCCCGGAGCTGACGCCGGAGCAATGGGCAAAGCACATCTCCATCGATCCCCGTCCTGTTGCTCTGGCGTGGAAGGCCGAAGGCCAGACCGTGACCGCGACAGGCGGCTTTGAAATGGGAGCGGAATATAAAGTAATGGTGGCCGAAGGGATCAAATCAAAGGACGGCTGCACCCTCGGCGCGACAGAGGAAAAGCAAATCACCTTTCAGGCGCACGCCCCGCACCTTTCCCTGCCAGGCTTTGATACAACGCAGTGGCTCAATGGCGCCGGAGTGTATGAGTTTGTCACCGCCAATACCAGCAGCGTGGACGTACAGGTGAAGCGCATCCCTGCCACTCATGCAGTGCTGGCGCTGCGGGGCTATGAGGCCTACAAGAGTGAAGAGACCGAGGAAGGCCGGAACCTCCGCATCCCTTATGCCACCGTGCCTGGCCGCACCGTGATGGAGCGCGCTTTCAAGAGCGCCGTGGAACTGGACCAGAGCGAGCGGCTGCGCTTCACATGGGACGAGGCTTGCGGCGGCAAGCGCGAACCGGGCATCTACTTCATCAGCGCTACCGCAAACAGCAAGGATGGCGTGACCCCGGAACAGAAGCTGGGAGGCGAGGCTATCGTTCAGCTCACCGACATCGGCATGGCGTGGAAAACGACCGCTTCCGGCGCTCTGATATATTGCTTTTCCCACACCTCAGGTCTTCCTGTGGAGGGCGTAAAGCTGACGTCCTTCAGCGATGACAGCGACGAACTGGAATCAGTCGCCACTGGCGCGGATGGCATGGGCACGTTGAAATTCACCGTCGATAAAAACACCGCCGCGTGGCTCATCGCAAGCAAAGGAAAGGACATGCACGGCATCCCGTTTCGCCGGGATATGCCGGTGCTCAGCATGTGGTCGTTTGATTTGCCCTATAGCGAGCGAGCCCCTGACAAAGCATGGCGGGAACTGTTCATCTTCACAGAACGCCCGGTGTATCAGCCAGAGGAAACCCTTTTCTTCAAAGCCATCAGCCGCATGCACAGCAGTGAGGGGCTCACGCTTCCACCAGAAGGTGAAGCCGCCCGGCTGCGGATTTATGATCCCAAAAACCGGATCATCGTAGACCGGACCATTCATTTCTCAGCATTCGGCTCCTGCGCGGAAGGCATCCGCCTGCCCGCACGGAATACCGGCTGGCACCGCCTGAGCATTGCCTTTGAACCAAAGCGGGCAGCTGCGGCCGATCCTGCCGCCCCGCCATCCGCTCCGGTTGAGAGCGACGAAGACCAGGGAGACGAAGAAGGCGGACAAGCCGCATTTGAACAGCAATTCCTCGTCCAGGACTACCAGCCTAACACCTTCAAAATAGACTTCGCTGACGGAGCCGTGGAGAAATCCGAAAAGGGACTGACCGTGCCGCTCCGCGCTAGCTACTTGATGGGCAAGCCGCTGGGCAAGGCCCAGGTGAGCTGGCACACAGAAATCACCCCGCGCGCCTTTGCCCCCGCCAAGTGGGACGGCTGGCGCTTCGGACGGGCCGCCAGCACCTATGTCTGGGATGGGCAGGCCTATCATTCACTGCCTGAAGCGGATGGACAGGGGGCGCTCACGACAGGGTCAGGAAAATCTACACTGAATGACAAAGGCGCACTGATCCTGGAAGCACCCGTGCCGGCTCTGGCAGGTGTGCCCGGTCCAAGGATTGTTTCACTCTCTGCGGAAATCACGGATCTTAACCAGCAAACCATCGCCGCGACATGGGACCGCACACTGCATTCCAGTGAGTTTTATCTGGGCATCCAGCGTGGGGATAATGCCATGAGAGCCGGTCAGGAAATGACGCTGACGGCCGCTGCTGTGCAGCCGGACGGCAGTAGGCTGACGTCCCCGGTGGCTGCCAAAGTCACCGTGGAGCACCTGACATGGAATGCCGTGCGGGTGCAGACCGCAGGCGGCGGCAGTGAGGTCAGAAACGATCTGGTTTTTGCCAAAGTAAGTGAAAGCGATTTCACTGTGTCCAGCGAGCCTGGCCGGGAATCCACATTCAAATTCAAACCAGCGGCAGCAGGCACCCATTACCTGACATTCTCGGCCCGTGACGCCGGGGGAGCGGAAGTCCGCACCGTGGTCAGTGTCGATGTCTTTGGCGCTGACGGCCTGACCTGGGTGCAGGACGACCCTATCAAAATAGAACTCGTGCCGGACAAAGACCGGTATGCCCCGGGAGGGATCGCTAGGATCATAGTGAAAACGCCTGTCACCGGCACCGCACTCGTGACCGTGGAGCGGGGCGGAGTCCTCATGGCCCGGGTCCAGCCACTGGCCGCAGGCGGAATGATCGAGATCCCGGTCACCGAGTCATGGTCTCCTAACGTTTTTGTCAGTGTGACCCATGTGCGCGGGGGCGCGGATGATCCCCGGGAAATCAAGATGCCAGACTACCGCCAAGGTTTTTGTGAACTACGCATCGACAGCACAGCGCACCAGCTGAACTTGGCTCTGGCACCAGCGCAGGCGGAAGTCCGGCCCGGCGCGATGGTCGAGATCAGCGCCACTGCAACGGATGCCGACGGAAAGCCGCTACCCAAAACCGAAATCGCGCTGTGGGCCGTGGATGAAGGGATTCTCAGCCTCATGCCATGGGAGGCTCCGGATCCCTCAACCACTTTCCTAGCGGATGAGAGCCTCTACACAGGCACGGGGATTTCCCTGAATCATCTGCAGCGCGAAAACCAGAAGGAACTGGAATTTAATAACAAAGGATTCGTCATCGGCGGTGGTGGTGAAGAACGGGGCGATGGAATGCCCATGCGGCGGAACTTCCGCGCTACTGCCTACTGGCACGGCTCACTGCTGACCGGAGATGACGGCAGCGTGAAGGTCAGTTTTCCTGCTCCGGATAACCTAACGACTTTCCGTATCGTGGCTGTTGGATCAGAGGGAGCAAGCCGGTTCGGGAAGGTGGAATCAAAGTTCACCGTGAACAAGCCACTCATGCTGGAGCCAGCCATGCCGCGCTTTGCCAATGCCGGCGACGAGATCACCCTGAAGGCTGTCCTGCACAATACCACCACTGCCGACATTCCCGTGCAGGTCGAATTGACGCTGGACGAACACACCACTTTGCTGGAGGGCCTCAATGGATTGCCGGTTCCAGGAAAGACCGCCGTGAAAAGCATCAGCCTGCCTGCCAAAGGAAGTAAGGCTGCTTTGTTTACGGTCAAATTTCTTTCCGACGGTCCAGTCGCCTTCAAATGGAAAGCCACGGGGGGCGCGCCTGACCTAGCGGATTCCGTTGAGTCCACGCTGCAGGTGGGCATTGCCGAGCCCCTCCTGCATGAGGTCTCCTATCTCCGCCTAACTGATGCCGACAATGGCAGAAACCTAACGGAAAAAGTCAGGCCAGAGGTAATGGCCGGAGCGGGAGATGTGATGGTGACCCTAGCGAACAGCCGCATCGTGGAAGGTGCCGGAGCGGTGGACCAACTGCTGCAGTATCCATACGGCTGCGCGGAACAAACCAGCTCAGCGATGCTACCGTGGTTGACGATGCGGGATCTGAAAAAGGCCGTCCCTAAACTCAACCGGCCTGATGAGGAAATAGCCGGAGTGGTGCAGAAAGGTGTGGACCGTCTGCTCAGTATGCAGACCCGCAGCGGCGGACTGGCCTACTGGCCCGGCGGCACGGAACCAAATGCGTGGGCCACTGCTCACGGCGGCGCGGCACTGGTGCTCGCTTCCAGACTGGGAGCCCAGGTGCCTGAAGTTCGGTTGAAGTCAATCCTCGACTGGCTTTCCAAATCCCTGCGGAGCGCCAAGGAAAGCAAGGCACCTCACGACTATACAGAACGCGCCTACGCCCTGTGGACCTTGGCCATGGCTGGAAAGCCGGAGTCCTCCTATCATGAATTACTCTTTGGCAAAATGGAGCAGCTGCCCGCTTCTGCCCGCGCTTTGCTGGCGCTCTCAGTAGCAGAAAGTAATGGCCCCGCCGACATGGCTCACGGGCTTCTTGCTTTCTCCACTCCCAATGAACCGGCCGACTGGCATGCAGGCCGCGAATGCGTGACTGCCATCCGGGCGCTGACCCTGCTCAAGCTCAAAGATCCCGCTGCAAGCGAGGAGATGGATGCCCTCATCTCCGCCCGTTGCGCTGCCGGTGACTGGAGGCACACCTTCAACAACGCATGGGCGCTCATGGCCCTAGCCAAAGAAGCCGCTCAGGCCCCGCCATGGCCCGCCGGGCAGCCGGTGGTCCTGACCATGGAGGGTGAAAACAAGGAGATCAATTTCCCTGCCACACCGGCAGCGGAGAGCCTTTCATTCGCTAGGCAGGCCAGCATACCGGTTAGCGGACTTAGCCTGCGCATTCCTGCCGGAGCCCGGGTCTTCGCGAGGGTGGAGGTCACCGGACGCCAGAAGCCCGGACCCCAGCCTGCGCGGGACGCCGGCTTCTCCATCTCCCGGTCCATCCGGAAGCTCGACGCACTCGGAGCCCCCACTGCGGATACCAGCTTCAAGACCGGCGACCTGCTCATGGTAACCCTGACCGTGGATGTGCCCGGCCAGGTGGAATACCTCGTCATCGATGATCCGCTCCCGGCCACCTTGGAGGGAGTGAACCCTAACTTTACCAGCATGACGGCTCAGGTGAATCACCTGCCCACCTGGACCTGCGACTACATCGAAATGCGGCGCGACCGGGTGGTCTTCTTCAGAGACTGGAGTGCCGCTGAAGGAAAATTTGCACTGCATTACCTTGCCCGGGTAGTAGCAGAGGGCGACGTCATGGCACCGCCGGCAAAAGTGGAAATGATGTATGACCCCTCGCGCTTTGGACTGAGCCCATCGGACCACCTGCGCACCACCGCAGGCGACACTGACGAAATAGCAGGGAAATAATCCCATTGCGTCTCAGCGTCTTTGCGCGAGCCCCTTCTACTATTGACGGCGGCCTGCACATGCTCCCGTTAGCGCTCTATGATTCAGCCTGAAAACAGTGCCCCAGCGCCGCTGGTGATCGACTTGGCTAGTGATCACCATTTCATGACCGAAGCCCTGCGGCAGGCACGCAAGGCGGCGGCCAGGGAGGAAGTGCCCGTGGGGGCCATCATCGTGCGGGCTGGTGAAATCATTGCCCGCGCATGGAATCAGGTGGAAACCCTCAAGGATGCCACTGCCCATGCGGAGATGCTAGCGTTGACCCAGGCCCAGAGTGCTAACGGAGACTGGCGGCTCGTGGATTGTGATCTCTATGTCACCAAGGAACCATGCCCGATGTGTGCCGGAGCACTTGTGCACTGTCGGCTGCGGCGCGTGATCTTCGGATGCCCGGATGCGAAGGGCGGCGCTGCCGGTGGATTCATCAATCTCCTCCAGCACCCTAACCTCAATCACCGCTGTGAAATCACCACGGGTGTGCTAGCCGATGAAAGCCGCAGCCTGCTGCAGGAATTCTTCAACGCACGCCGTAAGGAAAAGGGAGCCTGACACCACGTCACCGCCCGGCTCTGCCTGCCTTGGCTATTTTGCGTAGCCCTGCCCAGCCAGCCAGTCTGCCGCGCGAAGCGGCCAGTCCGCAGGGGCGGGGGCCTCCTTTTTCCTCATCCCAAATCCATGTCCTCCGGTGCTGTAGAGGTGCAGTTCCGGACGCAGGCCCGGCTTGCGCCCGATCGATACCGCCTTAGCATTCGCCTCCAAGGCAGCAAGGTAGAGATGGATACTGCCCTGCGCCAGTGAACTGCCATCATCCGAAGCCTGGGCGATGAACAGCGGCGGCATTGTTAGATCGACATGCACATCGGCCCGCAGCCCCCCGGATGACTCATCATAAATGCGCCACGGATAGACCAGCAGCATGAAGTCCGGCCGGTGCGACGGACTCCCCGGGGCCGTGGGAAAATAGAGACCATTCGTCGCCGCCACCAGAGCCACCTGTCCTCCGGCGGAAAAGCCCAGCAGGCCAATGCGGGCAGGATCAATCTGCCATTCAGCGGCCCGCTCGCGGAGGAGCTGCATGGCCCGCTGCGTATCTTGCACAGGCGCAGTGTTCGGCTCAGTCATCTTGCTAGTGGGACAGCGGTGCCGCAGCAGAAAGGCTGCTATGCCCCGGGAGGCCAGCCACTCGCAGGCCTCGCTGCCTTCATGCTCATCTGCCAGAATGCCAAAGCCACCACCAGGCACGACAACACATGCCGCCCCGGTACGCTTCTCCACTGCTGCGGGGTAGAGCACCAATTTTGGGACGGTTATGTTCCGGCGTAGGGCAAACCCCTCGGGTCCCGGCGCGCTGCGGTCCACTTTCTCTCCCTCCGCAGCTGTCACCGCCGGCTCCGGCGGTGCCGCAGGCCAGAGGGGGATCTCGACAGGATCGGCGGCCCGCAGGACGCTTAAAAATAGAAAGGCAGGGGCGATGCGCCACAGTCCGGAAATCAGGTTGGTCATGCACGGCCACTCCATCCGACCTGAACTGGATGCTAGGGAAGAAACACGCGCGTCCACGGACCGGGAGGTTCATGGGACAGTGCGCTTGTCTGCGGGAAGAGCCCGCATCAGGTGTCGCCACATTCTGCATGAATTCTGTGACTATTCAGGTGCCTGGCACCACTTCCAATATCGGGCCGGGCTTTGACTGCCTAGGCATCGCGCTGGCCCTGCATAACAGGATGACTGTGACCCGGGACAGCGCAGGAGCATTGAGCGTAGAGCCGGCACACGCCATGTTGAGGGAATGCGCACGGATGTTTTTCCGCCGGACGAATGTCCCGGAGTTTGGATTCAAATGGTCAGTGACCGGGGACGTGCCCGTCAGCCGCGGACTGGGCAGCAGCGTGACTATCCGGCTGGGCATCCTGGCAGCGCTCAATGAACTGAGCGGACGACCACTGAAACAGGAGGGCCTGTTTGCCCTCTGCAGTGAAATCGAGGGCCATCCTGACAATGCCGCGCCGGCGGCGTTTGGCGGTTTTGTCCTAACCAATGCCCACGGTGAAACCTTTCGCTTTGAAGTGGAGGCCAGGCTGAAATTTGTCCTGCTGATACCGGACATGGAGGTCCTGACCGAGCACGCACGCCGGGTGCTGCCACCGTCCATAGCGCACCGGGAGGCTGTGCTGAATATCGGGAATGCCTGCACCATCACTGCGGCTTTTGCCACGGGCGAGTACGAGCGCCTGCGGGACTGTTTTGGTGACGCCCTTCACCAGCCCTACCGGGCTCATCTGGTGCCAGGATTGTTTGAAATCATCGAGTCGGGAGTCAATGCCGGCGCCCTAGGCGGATTCCTCAGCGGCAGCGGCTCCACTATCTGTTGCCTAGCACTGGCAGATCAGGCACCGGCGGTCGCCTCGGCCATGCGCGCGACATGGAAGGGGGAAGCGGCTGCCGCCATCCACATCGTCACGGCTGACAATAATGGCGCATCAGTTGTCCAACCTCAGGATCTAACATCTGACGCCTCTTGAATCATGGCCGGCGAAAACCTGGACAGCCTAGAACAGTTTGGGATAGAGGTGATCCTGGGCCGCCGCAAAGGGATGCGCGCCACTCTCCTTCGGGGTTTGCTCAACGCACTATCGCGTTTATTCTATAGCCTCGTGCAGACTCGCATCAGCCTTTTCCGCCACCGGCTAAAACGGGATTTCTATCTCGGCGCCACCGTCGTGAGCATAGGAAACCTAACAGTAGGCGGCACCGGAAAGACACCCGTCGTCGAAATGCTGGCCCGCAGGCTGCGGGAGGAAGGACGCAGGGTCGCGATACTCAGCAGGGGCTATAAGCGGGTAAAGCCGCCGCTGAAGGAACGACTCCGTCAAAGGCTGCGCGGCAGAAAGCACGAACCGCCACCGATCATTGTGAGCGATGGCAGCGGGGTCTGTGATGACTCAGCCCATGGCGGAGATGAACCCTACATGCTGGCCCGGAATTTGCCAGGCGTAGCGGTCGTGGTGGATAAAGACCGGGTCAAAGCAGGGCGCCATGCGGTCAAGGAGTATGCGGCGGACACCCTCCTGCTCGATGATGGGCTGCAATACCTCCGCCTGCGCCGGAAGCTGGACATCGTCCTCGTCGACAGCACGGCCCCTTTTGGCAATGACTATTTGCTGCCGCGCGGCACCCTGCGGGAACCCCCGCGCAATCTGCGGCGGGCCAGCCATATTTTCCTGACAAAATGTGATTCGGAATCCAACGACCCCGTCATTGCCCGGCTCCGCAAGTACAACCGCCACGCCGCCATCATAGAATGCCGCCACCGCCCAGTCCATCTCCAGAACCTCCTTGACCCCGATGATATCCGCAGCCTCGACTGCCTGAAAGACAAACGTCTGGCAACCATCAGCGGCATCGCCGTGCCGGAAAGCTTTGAAGGCATCCTAACACGACTCGGCAGCGAACTCGTCCTGACACGGCGCTACACCGACCACCACCGCTACACAGAAGATGAAATCAACGAGTGTATCCTGCGCAGCGATGACATGCTGGCAGATATGGTCGTCACTACGGAAAAGGACAGCGTGCGGTTTCCAGCGCTCACGCACACGCTTCTGCCAGTATACTTTCTCCGAGTGGAAATAGAGATCATCCGCGGCCACGAAGCTTTTGAGGAATGTGTGGACCGCATTTGCCGGCCGCAGGGCACGGCTCCGCCAATGAAAA
>JAYVJI010000121.1:0-8361 GCA_043769435.1 Verrucomicrobiota bacterium | reverse complement strand
CCGGAGGGAGAATACCAGCGAGGATTTTTTCCTCGCCGGGCGTTCGCTAGGGCCATGGGTTTTTCTGCTCACGGTCTTCGGCACGAACATGACGGCGTTTGCCATCCTCGGCAGCAGTGGCCTCGCCTATCAACGCGGCATCGGCGTCTATGGGCTCATGGCATCGTCGTCTGGTCTCGTCATTCCGCTCTGCCTGCTCTTCATCGGCACGCGGCTTTGGAGTGTGGGGAAAAAGCATGGGCACATGACCCAGGTGCAGTATTTCCGCGACCGCTGGCAGTGCGATGGCGTGGGCACCGTGATCTTTGCTCTCACCGCGCTGATGATGATTCCCTACATCGTCATCGGCATCATGGGAGGCGGACAAACGCTCGAAGCATTGAGCGGCGGGTTGGTGCCGTATTGGTTTGGCGGAGGGCTCGTGGCTCTCGTTGTCATGAGTTATGTTTTCTTTGGCGGGATGCGTGGTGTGGCATGGGTGAATGCGTTTCAGACGGTCATGTTTTTGCTCTTCGGCAGCATCGCCTTTTTTCTGATCGCGAAAAACCTTGGCGGCTTCGACAAGATCATCCACGAAATGATGGCCGACCCGAAACAAGCGCCGCTCCTGACCCGCCAGCGCATCAGCCCGGAGGAATTTTTCAGCTACACCTTCATCCCACTCTCGGCGATCATGTTTCCGCACATGGCCATCATGTGCATGACTGCGAAGTCCGTCGTGTCCTTCAAAAAAACGGTCATCTGGTATCCGATCTGCATCATGCTCATCTGGTTGCCGAGTGTCTTCCTAGGCGTGGTCGCGGCTCATCAATTCCCCGGACTGCGCATGGGCGAAAGCGATGACGTTCTGCTGCGCATGTTGTCGGAAAATACGAACATCATCCTCGCCGGCGTCCTCGGGGCGGCCATCATGGCCTGCGTCATGGCCACGGATTCCCAGATCATGGCCCTGAGCGTTATGTTCACCACCGATGTCGTCTCCCACTACGGCGGCGAAAAGGTCAGTGAGCAGCGCCGCATCTATGCTGGCCGCGCCTTCGCCGTGCTTTTCACGGTCATCGGCTATTGTGTGGCGATCGCTTTGAAGGACATCAAATCCATCTTCGATCTCGCCATCCGCTTCGGCTTCTCCGGCTTTGCCGCGCTGGCTCCGATCATGCTCGCCGCGCTCTATTGGAGACGGAGCACGAAGTGGGGTGCGCTCGCCGCCACGCTGTGGGTGGCGGTAGCCACTGCGTTGCTTTGGTGGCTTCACGAATCCTCCACCGGCATCGCGCCCAAGCCCGGCCAAGCAGCCGTCCCCGTCTTTGAAAATCTCGGCAACCTCTTCCTCCGCACGCCGTCCGGTGTCACCATCCACGGCTACATGCCCGTCATGTTTCTCTGTCTCGGCTCAGCCTTTTTCATGATCGTCGTCTCGCTCATCACACGCCCACCGCGCCGCGAAATCATCGACAAATACTTCGCGGTCTGACGCCTTCATGCGGGTTCCCGTCCGCCTTACCTTTCACCTATACCCCCCCTTAACTACTTATTTATATGTCTGATACCTTTTGGATCTGGACCGGATTCAACGTCTTCATCCTCATCATGCTGGCGCTCGATCTCGGTGTTTTTCACCGCAAGGCGCACGTCGTTTCCTTCAAGGAATCCATGACATGGACCGCCATCTGGGTAACGCTCGCACTGCTCTTCAACCTCGGCATTTGGCACTACATGGGGCCGGACAAAGCCCTCGAATTCTTCACAGGCTACGTCATCGAAAAATCGCTCAGCGTCGATAACGTTTTTGTGTTCGTGATGCTGTTTTCCTACTTCGCGGTACCGCCGCTTTACCAGCACCGCGTGCTTTTCTGGGGTATCATCGGTGCGCTGGTGATGCGTGCTATCATGATCGCCCTCGGCGCGGCGCTCATTTCCAAATTCGTGTGGATCATCTATATTTTCGGTGCCTTCCTCATTCTCACTGGTATCAAAATGGCGCTCAAAAAAACTGAGGCCATCCATCCGGAACGCAATCCGGTGGTGAAGTGGTTCAAAAAACTCATGCCTGTCACCGATGGCTACCGTGGTGGAAAATTCTTTGTGATGGAGAATGGCGTGCGCCACGCCACCCCACTCTTCATTGTGCTGTTGCTGGTGGAAATAACGGATCTGATCTTCGCAGTGGACAGTATCCCGGCTATCTTCGCCGTCACCCAGGATACCTTCATCGTCTACACCTCCAACGTTTTTGCGATCCTCGGCCTGCGCTCACTTTACTTCGCCCTCGCAGGGGTGATGGACCGGTTCCACTACCTCAAGATCGGACTGGGTCTGGTGCTCACCTTTGTCGGCGTGAAGATGCTGCTAGTGCATTCGCCCTACAAAATAGACACCCTCATTTCCCTCTGCGTCGTGCTGGGCATCCTGGCGGCATCCATCATCGCCTCCCTCCTGCGCCCACGGCATCCAGTCGCTTTCGACCATCCCAGCGGCCCGCAGACCCTGACAGACGATCCGCCGCCGCGCCCATAAGGCCGCATCGTGCATAGACCGCCTAGACCGCATAGACCGCATAGACCGCATTGACCGCATAGACCGGCTAGGCTGGCCCCGTGGCTTTTCAATATTGACGCGCGCCGTCAAACCTGATTCCATGTCGGTATGTTCCTCCTGCGTTTTTTCTGCTTTCTGGGTTTTCTGGCTACTGTGTGCTCGCTCCGTGCTGTCGAGTTGAATGGGCTTACATTCACGGTAGCAGATGGGTATACCTTGTCCACGGCGGTGCCGGCTTCTCTTGTTGAGCGACCTGTAGAGGCTTGCTTCGATGATAAAGGCCGACTCTATGTCACGGAGTCTTCCGGTTCCAATGATGGGGTGGAGCAGCAGTTGGCGCAAAAGCCGCACCGGCTCTGGCGGCTGGAGGATGCGGATGGCGACGGGGTGTTCGAGAAGCGGACACTGTTTGCAGACAAGCTGATGTTTCCCGCAGGGGTTCTGTGGCACCGGGGCGTGGTTTACGTGGCGGCACCGCCTCAGATTTGGAAGTTCACAGACACGGATGATGATGGGGTGGCGGACACGCGGGAGGACTGGTACGACGGCAAAACCCTAACGGGTTGCGCCAATGACCTGCACGGCCCGTATGCGGGGCCGGATGGCTTGATCTACTGGTGCAAAGGCGCGTTCGCTGAACAGACGCATGACCTCCCACAGTACAAAGGCTGGAAGTCGCGCGCGGCGCATGTCTTCTGCATGACGCCCGAGGGCAAGGACTTCGATTGTGTCTTCACCGCAGGCATGGACAATCCTGTGGGCCTAGAGTGGCTGCCGGAGGGCGATCTGATTGTTAGTGGCACGTTTTTGCAGCATCCTGGCGATGGCAAACGCGACGGCTTGATCCACGCCGTGCGCGGCGGCCTGTGGGGTAAGGATCATGATGTGCTGGAGGGGCATCCGCGCACCGGCCCCTTGATGCCGGCCATGGTGCACATGGGGCCGGCCGCGCCCTGCGGCATGTGCCGCTATGGCCGTGACTTGCTGGTGTGCCAGTTTAATATGCGCAAGGTCAGCCTTCATGCGCTGGAGCCGCTGGGTGCCACGTGGCAGACGAAGGATAGTGATTTCCTCTCCTGTGAGCATCCTGATTTTCACCCGACAGATGTGCTCCAGTCACCGGATGGCAGTGTGCTGGTGGTGGACACCGGCGGCTGGTACAAACTGTGCTGCCCCACAAGCCAACTCGCTCGGCCGGATGTGCTGGGTGGGGTTTATCGTCTCCGCAAGTCGGGCGGAGAAGTGCCAGTCGCCTGCCCGGAGCCGCGGTGGAAACTGGAGAAGCCGGGTGACTTCGAGTCGCTCAAAGCCCAGATGCAATCACCGAATCCGCACATCAAACGGACGGCGATAGAAGCGCTGGGCAAGCTCCCTCCGCCACCGGAACTCGCGGAGCGTGAAGCCCGGAACCGGCAGATCCTAACGCTTTTGCTGGAGGCCGCAGCGCAGGGCGGGGAGGATCGCTTTCTGGAACATGCGATCATCTTTGCGGCCCTCCCCCTCAGCGATGCTCCCCTGTTGAATGCCGCGCTGGGTGCGGCCCCCGGCGGTATGCTGAGGCAGCGGCTGGCGTTGTATTGCCTCAGCCAGTCAGAGCCCGGAGAAGCAGAGCGTGAACGCGTGGTGGCGCTGTTGGCATCCGCCGACAGCCGAGTGCGGGAGGCTGCCGTCTTCGGTCTGCAAAAGGTTCCGGCGTGGCGTGAGGCGGCTGGCATTTGGCTGAAAGAGCGAATGACCGGCGGCGGTGATCCAGCGATGCTGCGCGCGGCGGTGCAGGCGGTGGCGGCGGAGGACAGCTTCCGCCCTGCTCTGGGCGCATGGCTCACCGCTGCGCCTCCGGGGCCCACGCGGCACATGCTGCTGGAAGTGATGGCCGGGCTCACGCCCTGGGATGATTTACCGTGGGAATGGGCGGAGCCGCTGCTGGCGGTGCTGGAAGCGGATGACTCCAGGGCCGCGACACTTGCGGCGGTGGTTCTCTCCAGGCAGCCGCCCCGGAAGCGCAAGGAGGTGCGCGGGAAGCTCCGCAGCATGGCTGGCGATGCCCTGCGCCCTATCGATGTGCGCGTGCCGCTGCTGCTGGCCCTGAGTCCCCTAACACTGGAAGCCGAGGAATTCACGCTGCTGCTCTCCGCTCTCCGAGGAAAGGATCAGACCGATCAGTCTGATCTAAAAGACACCGCCGCTGCCGTGCTCTCGCAGGCTTCGCTTTCCCCTGCGCAACTCACTGCGCTGGCACCGCAGCTCGTGGATTGCCGGCTGGTTCATCGCCCATTGTTACTGCGGGCTTTTTCCAAAGCCACGGACAAAACACTCGGTCTCGCGCTGGTGGAGCATTTAGAGAAAAGCGGCGCGCTGGCTGCGCTTTCCGCTCAGGATGCCGCAGAGTGCCTTGGTAAATTTCCGCCGGATGTGCAGCAGCGCCTCACCGCCGCACAGGCAAAGCTGAACCCCGGAGCCGCAGAGCAAAAGGCCCGGTTGGATACCTTGGAGCGCACCCTGCCAGCAGGTGATGCCCTGCGGGGCAAGGTCGTCTTTCAGTCCGCCAAAGCCTCCTGTGCGCTTTGTCACCAGGCGGGCTATCTGGGTAAGCAATTTGGTCCTGACTTGAGCAAGATCGGCGGCATCCGCACGCGGCGCGATCTTCTCGAAGCCATCGCTTTTCCTTCCGCCAGCTTCGTGCGCAGCTATGAGCCGGTGGAAGTGAAGCGCAAGGACGGCACGCTGGCCTACGGCATTCTGCGCAGCCAAAACGGCACCGGCCTCACGCTGCGTACCGGTGCCGTCACGCCGGATGTCACTGTGCCCGCTGCGGACATCGATACCCTAACGCCTGGCGCGGCTTCGCTCATGCCCCAAGGCATTGACCTCATTCTCACGCCTCAGGAACTCGCAGACATCACAGCCTTCCTCCTCTCGCTGCGCTGATCCGGCATGATGATCTGCTGACACGGCCCGGCCCGCCGCGCTGGAGGCGCTGGTGCACAGATAGATAGTAAGCACTGGTCGCAAAGATTATTTTAATTCCTACTTGTGCGGTGTATATTACAAATGCAACAACCACACACCAAGGCAAATTTGTATGAAGCAGTCGCTGACTGCTCCCGCAGAAGAGCCGCCCTCATTCGATAGAGCCTTCAATAAAACAACGTGACCACTACCTTATCCTCAGCCCACCTCCGCCTCTTGCCCATGCTGCTGCTGACGTCGCTGCCATTCTCAGCCCCGGCCGGTGAGCCGCTGCCTGTTAGTGCCCCGCCTGCTGCTGCCGTCAGTAAGCCGGATCTCTGGAAAAAATGGACTACACTATACAAGAACGATCACAATCCTGTCCTCCAGGAACTGAGGCTTCGTGGCCGCTATCATGGCCAGCAGCACTGGCTGGACAGCAATCAGGGAGATACCACAGACTGGGAACACCGGCGCACCCGGATCGGCTTTGATGCTGTACTTTGGAACCGGAAGATCGAAATCCGGCTGGATGCCCAAAACAACGATGGCTTCGATCCGGTTTACGACGGCCTCATCGATGCCTATGTAAAATGGAAGCCTAACGCTGAGTTCAGCCTAACACTAGGCCGCCAGAAGCCGCTGATTGGAGGATACGACTGGCTGGCCTCCACCAATGCCACTCCGACTTTCGAGCGGTCCCAGATTTTCAATCAACTCAAAGTGGATCGCTCCACTGGTGCCGCCGCCGAGGGCAGGGCCGGCAATGTCACATGGCAAGCCGGGGTGTATTCCAATGATCTCGATCATGAGTTCGGCCAGTTCGAAGGTGGCATCAGCTATGGTGCCGGGATCGGCTATCATTTCGGTGAGGACTGGGGGCTTAAAAAGGCCGATGCGCGCGTGGACTGGTTGCACAGCGATCATGAAGCTGGAGATTTCACGCTCAGTCGCTATGATGATTTATTCTCGGCCACTCTTGATCTCCAAGACGGGCGCTGGAGTTTGGCCACGGAAGCTTATTTCGGCACCGGCAGCGCGGCTCCCGATGTGTTCGGATTTTTTATCCAGCCGACCTGGGATCTCCTGCCGAAGAAGCTGCAATTGGTAGGGCGCTACTCCTTCTCCGCAGGGGACGGCCCGGACAGCGTCGTGGCCCAACCACGCTATGAGCGCACCGCCACGGACCTGGCGTCCGGCGGAAGGGGAGACTGCTATCAGGCCGGATATCTAGGCCTCCAATACTTCATCCAGGGCGACCACCTCAAGCTGATGGCCGGCGCGGAATACTCGCACCTCAGCGGCGCAGCCAAGGGCGGGGACTTTGATTCCTTCACCCTTCTGACTGGTGTTCGTATTTCATTCTAAAAGCAAAAACCTAGCTCAACTAACTAACTTAATTTACGTCACCATCTTGGGCGGTTATGGGCTCGGGCACCTGCTGCATTTTGGCCGGGAGCAGAATGCCATGGACCAGGCCATCGGCATCATGCTGGTCATCGTCCTGATCGGCCTGCTGGCGGACAAGCTGCTGTTCTCCCCATGGGAAAACTTCGCGCACAGCCGCTGGGGCCGCTGGGGCACGGCGCGGAATTGACCGGTCAGGCGAGCAGGTCTTGGACGACATTCCCGGCTACGTCGGTGAGCCGGTAGTCGCGCCCTCCGTGGCGATAGGTTAGTTTTTCGTGATCCATGCCCATGAGGTGCAGGATGGTGGCGTGGAAGTCATGCACGTGGACTTTGTTTTCGACGACGGTGGAGGCGATTTCATCTGTGGCGCCCCAGGTCATGCCGCCTTTCACGCCGCCGCCAGCGAGCCATGAGGAAAAGCAGGCGCTGTGGTGCCCGCGACCTTTGGTGCCGTCGACACCGGGGGTGCGTCCGAATTCTGTTGTCCAGACGACGAGGGTCTCATCGAGCATGCCGCGGCGTTTGAGGTCCTTTAAAAGGCCTGCGATGGGCTGGTCGATGTTTTTGGCATGGATGGAGTGTTCGGCCATGTCGCCGTGCTGGTCCCAGTTATTGCTGCTGCTGCCATCCACGAGTTCGATGAAGCGAACGCCGCGTTCTGCGAGGCGCCGGGCCACGAGGCATTGCCAGCCAAAGCCTTCGTTCTGGTCCCGCTTCATGCCATAAAGGGCTAGGGTCGCATCGTCTTCCTGACTTAAATTGAAAACTTCCTGGGCTTCCGTTTGCATGTGGAAGGCGGTTTCGAATGTGCGGATGCGGGCTGCGAGATCGGTGTCGCCGGTCCGGGCGTGGAGGTGGCGGTTGTTGAGGACATCGGCGAGGCCGAGTTCGAGTTCCTGCAGGCCGGGCTCGCGGGATCGGCGGTCGAGGTCGGCGATGGGTTCCTTGCCGCCGATGACGCGCACTCCTTGATGGTAGGCGGGCAGGAAGTCATTATTGAAGATCTGAGTGCCGGCGTAGGGCATCTGTGGTGCTAGGGCCACAAAGGATGGTAGGCTGCTATTCATCGTGCCCATTCCATAGCTGACCCATGATCCAATGCTGGGGCGGGAGAAGAAAAAGGAGCCGGTATGCATGCCGAGCGTGGCATTGTAGTGCTCATTATCCACTCCCTGCATGGAGCGGATGACGCAAATGTCGTCCATGCATTCACGTATGTTAGGAAAGAGGTCGCTGACCATGGTGCCGCACTTGCCGCCGGGGCGGAATTGCCAGCCCGGTTTGAGGAGGATGCGCTGCTGATTGGAGAGCCCGCCGCCCACGCCGGTCATCTTGCCATCCGCCGCAAACAGGGCGGGCTTGGGATCGAATGTGTCCATCTGCGAGGCTCCACCATTGGAAAAAATGAAGATAACGCGTTTGGCTCTGGCGGGCAGTTGAGCGGCACGTGGTGCCAGCGGGTCA
>JAYVJI010000120.1:0-9495 GCA_043769435.1 Verrucomicrobiota bacterium | reverse complement strand
CGCCATCGCCGCAGGCATGTCTGCTGACGGCTCCATAGCAGAAGCATGGGTGACGGCGCTGAAGTCACCGGAGTCTCTGGCCGCATGGCTGAAGGCGGTACCGATGATGGATCCGGCCCTCCGTCCGGCTGCGCATGAAAAAGTGAGGCCGCTCCTTGCCGGGCTGCCTGATTCTCTCAGGACCACCGGGCCAAAACCCGCTGGCGGCAGATATGTCAGGGTGGAACTTCCCCGGCCAGGCACGCTGACTCTGGCGGAAGTCGAGGTGATGTCGGGCGGTGTGAATATTGCTAGGCGCGCCAAGGCGAAGCAATCTTCCATCAGCGCTGGCGGTAAGGCCGATCACGCCATTGATGGCAATACCAATGGAACTTACGCTGCGGGAAGCAGCACTCACTCGCGGGAGGATGATAAGAACCCATGGTGGGAAGTGGACCTCGGCGGGGATAAGCCTATCGATTCCATCGTCGTCTGGAATCGAACAGACGATAACCTCGGCGCAAGGCTGGAGGGGTTCAACCTGACTGTCAGGGACAACAATGGCGTGGAAGTATTCAAAAGCGCAAACAATCATGCGCCCGCAAAATCGGTTAGCCTGAGCGTAGGCGCAGTAGATGTGGAGGCCGTGGTCAGGCGCGCAGCCATCCGTGCCGTGCTGGCCACCGGGGCAGATCCCGGCGCCACGTTTGGAGATCTGGCGGCCCTCGTGGAGAAGGCGCAGGATATCCCCGGTGCCGCAGAGGCGATGATGAAGCTCCCCCGCACCGCATGGCAAAAGGAACGTGCCGGCACCGTGGTGAAGGGTATCATCGGCTGGGCTAAAGGAATCCAGCCGGAATCCCGCAACGAGGGTGAGTACATCACCGCATGGCAGGCGGCGCAGGAGCTGGCCTCACTGCTTCCGGCCAGCGAGGCCAGCGCCGCGCGCAGTGCCCTGAGGGAAGTTAAGGTCAATGTAGTGGTCCTGAAAACAGTGCAGGAGCAGCTGCGTTTTGACTCCACCAGGATCGTGGTCGAGGCCGGCAAGACCACGGAAATTCTTTTCGAAAACGATGACGCGATGCCGCATAATTTTGTGATCGTACAGCCAGGCCATCGTTTGAATGTGGCCACGGCGGCGTTGACCATGAACCCGTCCAAAAAAGACGCGCGCGGACGGGCTTACCTTCCTGAGTCCCCGGTGATCGTGGATGGCACCGCGATGCTGGAGGCCGGACAGACGGAGAAGCTGGTCTTCAAGGCAGCGGATGAGGAAAAGGAGTATGAATTTGTCTGCACATTTCCAGGCCACGGCGTGGTCATGGGTGGCCGCTTCATTGTGACGAAGGACGTGGACGCTTACCTTGCTAGGAATCCAGAAGCACCGGGCAATACGCCCATGCCGTCGAAGTAAGGCCCGTCAAAACAGCTCGTGCCCGAGTACGCTGAGCGCACATAGGGCAGCAGTTTCCGTGCGTAGAATGACAGGCCCCAGGCTCAGGGGGAGAAATCCCCTGCTCCCTGCGTGGCTGTATTCCGCCGGAGTGAAATCCCCCTCGGGGCCTATCATGATGAGCACCCTCCGGGGCAGCGGTGAAGCTGGATGAGCCCCCGCGTACTGCGCTAAAAGGGGCTTCAGCCCGCGTGCCGCCGGGTCGATGGCGGCTACCAGTCTCAAGTCTTGGACCGCCATGTTGTCCAGAAACATGTCCACACTGACCGGTTCAAAAACCGTAGGCACCAGATTCCGCCCGCACTGCTTGCAGGCCTCAATGACGACCCGCTGCCATTTTGCGCGCCGGTCCCGGGCTTCCTCCGCATCAAGGCGGACCACTGTCCGCTGGCTCATCAGGGGAATGACAGTGCCTGCGCCCAGCTCCGTGGCCTTTTGCAGGATGAGTTCCATGTTCTTCCCCTTGGGGATAGCTTGGGCTAGCGTGATATGACAGGCCGGAGGACTGGACTTCTGAATATGCAGCGGCTCCAGCGCCACCTCGTGCTTGCTGATCCCGGTGATGCGCGCACTCACCTCCGTGCCCATCCCGTCGAAAACTACAACGGGATCACCTTCATTGAGCCTCATCACCGACACACAATGGTGGCACTCACTTTCAGTTAGTCTGAGGCGCTCGATGTTCCATGCGGGCGGAGAGATGTAAAATCGGGGAATGCTCATAGTGATGCTCGTGAGCTAGGCAGCAGCGGTACTCCTGTCAACTCACGGGCCGGAAAAATCAGATGTTGACCAGTGACCCCGCTGCGCGGCTTCCGGCTTGCGGGCAGCGTGGACCTGTGGCCACCGGTGCAGTCTCACTATGCCCACCACTCAGACCACCCTTCCCATCGTCTTGGAAAATGTCCGTCTCATCGGCGGCGGCCCGTCAGCCCGCGAAAGCGCGACGGTGCTTATCCGCGACGGCAGGCTGGAAATCCTAGAGGGAGAGCCGCCGCCAGCGGAGGCGCGCAGGGTGGACGCCTCGGGCCAGATCCTCATGCCCGGATTCTTCGATCTCCGGGCACACCTGCGGGAGCCCGGACGCGAGGACAGCGAAACCATCGCCACTGGCACTGCCGCGGCTGTGAATGGCGGATTTACCGGGCTGCTCATGACCCCTGACACGGTCCCTCCAGTGGACAATGGCGGCATGGTTCAGAACCTTGCCGCGCTCAGTGCCGGCGCGCCCATTCCGGTTTTCATCACCGGCTGTCTCAGCCGCCGCCGGGAAGGTCAGGAACTGGCGGAGATCGGCGAAATGCATGCCCGCGGGGCGGCCATGATCTGTGATGATCCCGGCACCAGTTGCGGTCCGCAATTACTGCGCCGCGCGCTGCAGTATGCCAGAGACCTCGGCATTCTCCTCGCCACCCATCCCGACCTGCCGGAACTATCCGCCGGTGGTGCCATGCACGAAGGCCGCACATCCTACCGGCTGGGGCTGCCCGGCATCCCGCCCTGTGCGGAGGAAATAGGTCTGGCCAGAGACATCCGCTTGGCTCAGAGCTGCCGCAGCCGGCTGCACATCCGCCACGTGACCACGGCGCGCGGAGTGGAAACGATACGGCGTTATAAGAAGGAACTGGAAGGCCTCACGGCGGAGGTCTCGCCGCACCATCTTATCTTTACTGACGAGCATGTCGGCGACTATGATACTTCCTTTAAGGTCCAGCCTCCGCTCCGCAGCAGGGAGGACATAGCCGCGCTCATAGATGGCCTGAAAGATGGCACTATCGACATCATCGCGACGGACCATGCGCCGCGCACCGAGTTTGAAAAGGCTAGGGAATTCAGCGCGGCACCCTTTGGTATGACATGGCTGGACCACGCGCTCCCCGCCCTTTACCAGCACCTTATCCTGCCGGGATTGATCACGTGGGAACTGCTAGTGGAACGCATGGCCCTAGCACCGCGCAGGCTGCTGGGGCTGCCGGTGCCGTCCCTGCGGTCCGGGTCAGAGGTGAATGCCGTGCTCTTCCATCCCGGTGCCCCCACGCACGTCACCCGGGAATTCCTCCAGAGCAGAAGCATCAACACCCCATTCCTAGACCAACGACTGGAGGGAAGCGTGAGCATGGTCATGCTGCGCGACAAAATCCTGAAGGGACAAGCATGACCCCGATTGGCCCGATTTCAGGAACCACAGATAGCATGGGTTTAGATGGAAATTCACAGAATAGGATGGTGGGTGCGAGTGAGTGCCCGTCAAAGACGCCGCAGCCAAAATCGCCGACGCTTCCCCCGAAACGAAATGGGCCATGGCCGTCGCCGGATTCGCCAGCCGCCTGCGCCACAGCCGGTTCGCCCGCATGCCATGGGAAGACATCCGCACGCTGGCGAAGGCCGGGAAGCGGACCGACGCGAATGGCTACCGCGGCGAGTTTCTCCAACTGCTCGACAAGGCGGAATGCGTGCGGCGTTAAGCGGGCCACGTGTGATCCTATCCTATCCTACTGGGCCTGGCCCAGGAGTGCAGCGCGGCGGGCGGCGATGTCCTGGCGGCGGGCGCTGATCGCGGTGGCATTTTGACCGGTGGTGGCCTGCTCCAGAGTGGTCAGTTCTTTTTCGTATATGTCTAGCAGCGGGAGGAGTTTGGCGGCTTCTGTGGCGGCAGACTTTCTCCATGGGGCGCGCAGCGTGGTGAGCATGCCGTGGACTTGTGGTGTATCGGTGGCGGGGGGATCAATGCCCTGGGCTAGAACGGCGGTCTCTGCTGTCAGGGCTTGGGCGGAGGCCTCATCGGCATCTTTTGCCGCCTTTTCTGATGCCCATTTGAGTGCAGCGGCGTAGCCGGTCCGCAGGGTCGCCATCGCTTTTTCATAGGCCTTCACTGCGGGTGCAGACAGGTGCTTTTTCTCCAGCGCGTCCAGTTTCTCCTAGATTTCGGGACTGGCTTTGGCGAGGGTGAGTTTTGCATTAGCCCAGAAGGCGTGGTCGCCGTCGGCATTTTCAAGGCCATCCGTCAGGAGCGTCAGCTTTTTGCAGCCGGCGGGTAGCTCGATGCGGATGTCCACGCGCTGTCCCGGGCAGTTGTCGAGGCGGGGGCTTTCATACACCTGCTTTCCATCCACCTGCACGCGGTAAAGCCATGAGTATTCCGTGCGTCCCGCGAGGACCGGGCCGGTGCCGGTGGCGGTGAAGGCGCCGTAGCTGGGCGGGATGTCGAAGACCACAGCGCTGTCAGCATGGGCATACAGAAAACGTGTCAGGGGCTTGCCGTCCAGCAGTGCCCCGGCGCCTTTTTTTTTCTCAGACTACGAGTATTTGTTCACACGGTAGCTTTTGCGGTCACCGACCGTGGCTGAGACGGGGATGAGGTCATCCAGCCAGAGGTCTGCCGGGCGCGCCGTGGCCGCCGGTGCAGGGCCGGCGTGCGGGTGGACGGCCCATTCGTAGAGACCGAGAGAAGAATCGCTACTGGCCGACTGAATGCCAAGTCGCAGACCAGTGGTGCGGACGGTTGCTCCCATGGGCCGCTCTGAGCGCGAGGCGCTGCCGGCGGGATGCCTGCGGCCATGAGTAGTGTCGGGTCCATGCCATCCAGTTCGGCGGCGGGCTCTGGGGGCCTGTCATTCATGGGAGATCAGGTGTTGGTTCACATGCTCATTTGCCGTGGAATGCGGCATGTTACAGGTTTACTGCGGCTTGAGGCAAAAGCCCGCGCCGCAGGCTCAGTGGGTCACTGCCCGGAACCATCCTTTGCCGGAGTTGCGGGGAATGGTCACTGATTTCACGCTTCCGTCCCCGGTGATGGTGAGGCCGGTGGACTGCCATGAGGAGAGGTCGGCAGATGACTCGATGGTATAGACAACGCCCGCACTCGTCGGCAGCGTGAGCAGCACGGCATCCGCGATGCTGAGCCCGGGGCCGGCTAGATGCGCCGCCGCGGCAGGCTGATGCAGGGTGACGAGCGATCCGCCTACGTTGACAGTGGCGCTGCGGGAGGCACCCGTGGTGTTTGGCTGGAAGCTTAAGGAAAGCGAGGCGCTGCCACTGCCTGCTGACTGGTTTGCCGCCGCCCAGGCGGGCAGCCCGGTCACAGTCCACGCCGCAGTTCCTGTTAGAGAGAGAGTTGCCCCGTTGCTTGAATTGGCGGTGAGCGTGGAGGCCCCCAGCGAGAGCACGCCGCCTAGTGCTCCGGTGAAGGAACTCTGGAGACCGTAGTCACCGGTAACCGTATCTGCACTCTGCCCACTGACTACAAGGTAGTGGACGCCCGCAGTGAGGTTTGCCGCTAGGCTGAAGTTGTCACCGGCACCGTTATCGAAATCAGATGTAATCTGGGCACCGCCAGCATTCAATAAAGCAGCATAAGTGTTCGTGGTTCCTGTGGACTGGAAGGTCGTCGCCCCTCCGGCATTGAAGACAAACAAATCAATGTCCCCCGGAGTGTGGATGGAGTGGGCGACGTTGCCGCTTCCTGTGATGGGGATGGCAGTGGATGCTTGGCGGATTTCCAACTGGTAGGCACCCGTGGAGACTGCGCTGCTGCCGCCGGATACCCAAAGGTAATAGGTGCCGGCTGCTAGGTTCGAACTGCTCATCCTGAAATTATAACCGGCGCCATCATCAAAATCGGATAGCACTTGACCTCCGGCGGTGTTATAGAGCACGCCGTGGGTGTCCGTGTCTCCCGTAGTGTAGATCCACACTGGTCCAGCCTTTGCGACGTTGATACGGTAGAGATCAAGGTCGCCCGGCATGGCGAGCGATCCGGCCTGGGAGGTGCTAGTCAGGGGCGTGGCGTTACTGTATTTCCGCTGGGATAGAGTGTAGCTACCAGTGTTCAGGGCGGTGGTCCCTCCACGCACTAGGAGATACCAAGAATCCCCTGCGGAGAGCATGTCCTCCATAGAAAAGTTGTAGCCTGACCCATCATCAAAACTGCTCCTAACGACAGCGCCCGCAGCATTATACAGTTCGCCCTTCGTGTCCATGTCCCCTGTGGTGTAAAGGATCACCGGACTGGTGGATTCCATGCGAAAACGGTACAGTTTTATCTCTCCAGGCACCGTCAGTTCGGCGTTGAGGTTCGGTCCGTAGAATGGCGCTGCATTTTGTGGTGCCCGGAGATGCAGCCGGTAGTTACCGGTGTTGATCGCACTGGAGCCGGCGGACACGGCCACATAATAGGTGCCTGCTCCGGCAACGAAATCGTATTCAAAATTGTAGCCACTTCCGTCATCAAAACTTGATGCAAACTGGATTGCTGCGGAGTCACGGAAAGAGGCTGTTACGTCTGTGTCGCCCGTGCTGTAAAGCCAGACGCGACCCGGCACGGTGACCGTAAAGCGGAACCAGTCCACATCGGCGGCGGACTCGATATTGCCGGCGATGTCAGGTGTATTCCATACAGTAGCCGTTGTCGAAGTGCCCCCGTGATCGTCGCCCCATGCAGCTGATGGCTGGAGAAGGAGCAGAGCAGGGGCCAATAGCAGAAGGAACGGGTGAGTGGTGTATGTTCTTGGTTTCATTCAGAAATATGAGTAGGGTGAGTGGACATCTCTTACTTTGCGATTGGAGAGGTAGATGTTACAAATAAACTGAAGCAAAGCGGAATTAATTTCGCCGCCGGTTCAGGAGGGCAGCCAAGGAGATAATTTCCTCGCCGGGATCCATCTCTGGCTGCAGGGTTTTTCGGACATTATCTGTGAGGATTTCCCGGTGGCGCTGGCGGCACCTATGCAACGCTGCGCGGAGCGCCCCGGGGCTTTGGCCAACGGAAAGCCACTACCCAACAAGCTGGCAAAAAAGCTTTGAGTCAAATCCTCTGCGTCACCTATGCCCTGCTGGTCTGCTCTGCTGGATTTGAGGAAGCGGAAAATAGGAGTCCAATACATTCTGCACAGTTCATCGGTTGCACTGGCAGCCTGTTCCGGGGGGCATTCACGGTTTAAAATGAGGCTCCATCTGGTGGTTGGGAAGGAATCTGTAGACATAGCGTTAACGGAGCCTGCAAGGTGGTCAGTTTGCATAGGACCATTTTCTGGTCAAGCTAAGAATTGTTGCTGATGGATGACTATTTACAGTCTGGCTGGTTCCTGCCGCGCTAACGGCCCTTGTGAAAACCGCGCGGGAAAACTAGCGAGGTTGGACGATGCCCGCAGGTTCATGCGGGGATTGATGCAAACCACCGCTAATCTACGCCCTGATCCAGTGCAAAACAAAACAAAAGATCCTTCAAATCGAGCTGCACGGGCAAAGCAACCGGCCTCCTATCAGCATGGACCGACCGGGGATCAGCTATTCGGATTTTCCCTGTGAGGCGAATGAAACGTGGAAGAGCCCGGACTGGTGGCAAAGATCTAGGACTTTAAAAATATTGCTGTAGGGAGTGGCCTCGTCGCCCCGGATGATGATGGCCTGCTTGCGGTTGAAGCGGGCGATTTCGCCCAACTTAGCCAGCAGCAGCTGGGGGCTGGTGACCACGCTGTTGATGACGATCGTGCCATCCTTGCGCAAGTTTACTACGAGTTCCCCCGCCCGGCGCTCCGCAGTTGCTCCGGTCTCGGAGGTGGGCACGCTTATTTCTACTTCGGTCTCAAATTTGGACCAGCCAAAGGTGACGATGAAAAAGATCAACAGGATGAGGAGCACGTCGATCAGTGGCACGAGATTCATCCCGTGGCTGTTGTTATTGAAGTGTTCTGTGCGGAATTTCATGGCAAGTGCAGGCCGGTAAAATCAGGCCCGGCCTTGTCTGGCAGGTGCTTGTTGCGCCTGAGCCCTAGCAGCTGCGGTGACGCGCTTATACTGAGCGGCGAGCAGGGCCATGATGTGGGTGGATGCGGCTTCGAGTTCGGAAATGAGTGCGTTGACCCGGCCCCGGTAGATGGAAAAGACGATCATCGCCGGAATGGCAATGCATAGTCCCGCGCCGGTGTTGATGAGGGCCTCGCCGGTGCCCTTTGCGAACTGGGTCTGCATATTCATGGCATCTGCAGCCCGGGTGCTGGAAATACTCTCGAAGGCACTCATGATGCCGAACACGGTGCCGAGGAGTCCGATCATGGGGGCGATGGCCGCCACGTCCGCTAGGTAGGTGATACGCTGGGACAACTGACTGGCCTGCCGCTGGCCCTCGCTCTGCGTGACCTCGCGGACTTCTTCAAAGGTGGCGGTGGGATTTTTCGTCGCAAAATCCAGTGCTTTCTGGGTAATGCTGGCGATGGATTCGTTGCGCCGGTTGCATACGGCGAGCAGGCCCAGGTAGTCCTGCTTCCGGATCAGCGCGTCGGCAGTGCGCATGAAGTAATCGCTGACGACGGCCCCTCTGCGGATGGTGAGCACATAGAAAACGATGAGGGCGCAGGCCACTACGGAGAGTCCGGCGAGCACGTAGAATACGGGGCCGCCCTGATCGACATAATCGGCAGCGGTCATCTGTTTAGGCGGTGATTTAGCAGGCTTCGCTGCCGGAGCGTCCGGTGCAGGGGCGAGTTCCGGTGCGGACGGGGCTGCATCAGGTGCAGCAGTGGCGGCCGGTGCCGCAGGCGCGGGAGTGCCGGGCTTGGTGGCGGGCGTCTGGGCGGCTGCGGGGAGCAGCAAGCTGGCGAGAATGAGTAGATACCGGAAAAGGGAATTCATAATTTGGCTGACCAATGCAGGTTACGGGCATGCGGAGCGGTTGCAATCATCTACATGAATAAAATATCTACTTTTCTTTGGGAGCCGTTCATGAGGCCCATCAGGCGCCGGTGGGGGCGGTCCGCTTATTATTGACGGTCCTCCAGAGGGACAAGGGATTGCTGTCCTGCAGGGCGGGCGGCATGGCGGTGGCCGGATAGTCCTGGAAACAAACGGCGCGCACCCAGCGAAGGATGGCGCCGGTTCCCACAGAGGTGCTGCGGCCGTCGCTGGTAGCAGGGTAGGGGCCACCATGGACGATGCTGGCGGATACTTCCACTCCGGTGGGGAAGCCGTTGCATAGCAGACGTCCGGCGCATTGTTCCGCAGCCGCCATGAGTTCGCCTGCCGCTACAAAATCAGCGTCGGTGCCGTGAAAGGTAGCGGTTAACTGG
>JAYVJI010000119.1:0-5471 GCA_043769435.1 Verrucomicrobiota bacterium | reverse complement strand
CTCGCTGCCTGTGATTTTGCTGACAGCGCACATGGGATGTTATGACGCGGCAGCATCATCATTTTCCCACCACATGTCAGCAAAACTGAAGGCCGTGAGGCTGCCTGAAAAGACAGCAGGGCTACGCAAAATCCGGGAGCAGGAACGCGCAGCCTTGGGGACGGATAAGCTGGAGATGGTCTATAATTCTGCGGAAAATTTGCTGGGCATCGAGCTGCTGAGGGCACTGCGTGAAGGCGAATGGGTGGCGCTACAGGCGGACCGGGGCATGGCCGGACTCAGCCGCATGACCACGGCCCATGAAGGGCTGGTATGGACGCTACCGAAGGGACCATTTGTGTTGGCCATGATGAGCCGGTCGCTCTGCCTGCCGGTCCTCGCGCGGAGGGTTGGCCACCGGCGCTACATCCTGGAAATCAGCGCTCCCTTCCGCGCGCCGGAGGGCGGAGACGCGAGGGACCGTGAAGGCCCGGTGCAGGCACTGGCTGCGGCATGGCTCGCGGTGCTGGCTCCTGTGCTGCGGCGCGAGCCGGAGCAGTGGTTGGTATTTGAACCCCTCGTCTCCCCTGCCCTGTGAGCCGCCGCAGCATCTGGATGCTCCTGACGCTGGGTCATGCCGCTGCACTGACAGCAGGCTGGATAGGCGGATGGCGTTGCGGCCTAGCGGCAATGGCCGGGTTGCACCTCCTGCTGGCCATTGTGACATTCACTCCGCTCGGCATCTGTGCCTGTAGGGGAACGCGCAGGTTTGCCAGCGTGGAAAAGGAGGTCTGCCTAACCATCGATGATGGTCCTGCCGCCGATACCGAAGCAGTGCTGGCCCTGCTGGAGCGGCATCAGGTGAAGGCTGTTTTTTTTCTGATAGGCAGAAACGCTGCGGCCCGGCCTGAGGATACCGCCCGCATCCAAGCCGCGGGACATTTGACTGGAAATCATACGCAGAATCACCGGGCTGGCTGGCACTGGGCATTTGGCCCTCAGCGACTCAGCCAGGAGTTGATGGAATGTCAGCAGACTTTGCAGTCCCTGACAGGAATGGTGCCGGAGCTGTATAGGCCGCCGGCAGGATTTGCGAACCCATTCACGTCCGCCGTGCTGCGAGGGCTCTCCCTGCATTGCCTGGGCTGGACGGCCCGGGGCTTTGATGCCACAGACACCTGCGTAGAACGCGTGCTGCGCCGGATCTTGCGTGACGTCCGGCCGGGAGCCATCATTTTGACACATCAAGGCCAGCCGCATCATCTTGAGATACTCACCCGTCTGCTGGCATGGCTGGAGGCGCATGGCTGGCAGGCAGTGCTGCCCCCGGAGCTTGAAGCCGGCGAAAAGCAGCCAGCCAGTTATTGAACGGCGTCCGACCCCACAGTGGCTCCACCGTGCCTTCCAACCCACAGTCGGCTAGGGTTTCTTCTAAAAACTCCGGCGCAGGGTAGTGCACCGCCTGCGCCCGCATCCAGCCGGTGCGCTCCGCAAGCCGGTCACCTAACTTCGTGAGTGCATACCTCCAGCCCTTGCTGGCAAGTCCGGAACGGAGGATGAAGACGCCACCCGGAACGACCCGGGAAGCGGCTTCCCTCAAAAATCCCGCCTGCTGAGCAGGAGTCAAATACTGGAGCACATCAAGGACAGTGACCGACCCCGCATGAGGAGGAAGCCCTTCACGGATGTCCACCTGCCGGAATTGAGTATCCGGCCAGCTCTGGGCGGCGGCGATTTTGTTAGCAGCCTCGATTTTTTCTGCATCACTGTCGATACCTAGGATGGGCAGCTTCCATCCTTGCTGCCTAAGGCAAAAAGCGAACAGCCCCATCCCGCAGCCGATATCCAAAAGCGGATGGGAAACCGGCAGGAGATGGGTGCTCACCGCCGGGTAGAGCGGATCGGTGAGCACCTTCCCGGTGACGTAGCCACGCTTATAGTGGCCGGTATAGAGCCGGGCGAGTTTTCGTGCGCTGATAGCTGGCGGCATTATTTGGCGCAGGAACCTGCCGCGCCTCCGGCACCAGCTGGAATGCGGATCACATTGGAGGGCAGGTTGCTCAACCCACCCACATAGCCATTTGGCCGACAGGCATTTCCCATGTTGCCATTCCCCACGTGGTATGGCCGTCCGTAGCCGTATCCATAAAGGTGCCTGTTGTCTGGGCGGGCATATCCCGCGTAGCCACAGGCCCTACCGTAACCGTAGCCATGGTCTTGCCCATGGCTCAGGTAGGAATAGCCCGCGTAGTCCCCGTTGCCATAGTAACGGTGTAGTTTGACCACAGGCTGGGAAACGGGTACTGCCCGGATGACCCTGCCATATGAGGGGGTGGAGCGCCCCATGAGGCATACGGTGCGACCGACCGCGCCCGAGCGAGGGCCGGCTAAGGCAGGCGCACTGGCGGCGGTCAGAATGGTGAGTATGAGGAGGATGGACTTGTTCATAGCATTATGGTTGAGGTAGGTGATTCCGTGTGCGCGGAGCTGCCCACTACCTCACTCAGAATTGTGGCGCAAGTCTGAAAATTACCGCAAATTGCAGAAAACCCGACTACTCTGCGGCCTTTAAAGACTGACTGGCCTCCGGTTTTTTTTCGGAATCCGCTTTCATTTTCTTCAATAGATTTTCGAAGTAGGCTTTGCGCTGCGGCACGGTCTCCCCGGCAACCACGGTTTCCATCAGTTTTGTAGCCCCGCTGATGTCGCCTTTTATCTGGAGAATCCGGGCATCAAGAAATGAAAACAGGTTTTTTGCGGATTCCTCCGCAGCAGCGCCACCTTCTTTGGACAGCTTTTCAGCAGCAGCAATGGCAGCGGGAGAGGGCTCGGCTGATATAATGTTAGTTGCCAAATAGTGCCTCCACATCGGATCCTCCGCATGTTCCTTCACCGCTTCCGTCAGCAGTTTTTCCAGACCGGCATCGTCCTTTTTGGCGGTGGCTAATTCCACCCGCATGGCCGTCGTGGTGGGCATCCCCAATCCAGCGATTTCTTCAATAGCAGCTTCGGCGGCCTTCCAGTCTTTAGCCTTCATGGCCGCGATCCGGCGCTTGGCGGCAGCCCCCACTTTCTCCTGTTTCGCGGTTCTCTCGAGTTCGTCGGCGGCCATCTTTTTACCAGCCTTCACAATATCGTAACTACCGGCCAGAACATCAGTGATGATTTCAGGGGTCAGTTGCCCCGGATGGCCGATCCAAGCCAGCTTGCCATCTTTCCCAACAAGAAAGGCAGAGGGAATACCGTTCCTTCCAGCGGCTTTCATCCATTTGGTGGCTATGTTCCCCTCATTCCCGTCCACCGAATCACGCACCACCCGGTACTTCATTTGTTTTGCGATTTCAGGAACCTTGGCTGCATCCCTTTCCCAGAGGTTTTGGCCTATCACTACCAGCCCCTTGTCTTTAAACGCCTCGTGCAGTTCATTCACATGAGGGATGTTGCCGATACAGGGTCCGCACCATGTGGCCCAGCACTCGATGAGGTAGGCGTGATCCTTGTCGAACGCCTTCACCTCTTCGCCCTGCACCCACGCCCCCGGTTCATAGGCAGGTGCGGCATCACCCATTTTCAACAGGGATGTCGCCTCCTGGGAGGATAGAGGTGCCGCCTTCTCTTGAGCAATGAGAGGCGAAGCGGCGAGAAGCGTTAGGCTCAGCAGTATGGGTAATGATTTCATGGTAGTCTAACCGCCTGCCGTCTCGCTTCTGCTTGTGCAAGGCGGTTTTGACGTCGCAACCGGGTACCGCTGTGCCGCAGATGGGAGAGGAGATGATCCCGGGGTTATCCCGCCCGCCAGCGCCCGGAAGTGTTAGTGACTTCCAGTTTCATCCGGAAAGCTTTGGTGAGCACGGAGCTGGTGATCACCTCTGGAGCAGGCCCTGAAGCCAGCACCCTGCCCTCCCGCAGCACCAGCGCATGCGTGCAGGCGGGCGGTATTTCCTCCAGATGGTGAGTCACGAGGACCAGTGCAGGCCCATGCTTCCGGGTGGCCATGCGCTGCATCAGCTGCACTAGCCTTTCCCTAGCGGAAGGATCCAGACCAGCGCATGGTTCATCGAGAATGACAAGGCCCGGTGACTGCATGAGCGCCCGCGCGATGAGCACCCGCTGCCGCTCTCCCTGACTCAATACCGCCCAGCTCCGGTCCAAGACCTGCAGGCAGCGTGCCTCTAGCGCCAGCCTGCAGGCCCTGGCGGCAACAGGGGCGGGTATCCGGCCCCAGTGGTTGATCTGCCCGGAGGCTCCGCTGGCGATCACCCGAAGCCCGGTCTCTTCATCATCCACCATCCGGCTCAGACTATTGCTAACAATCCCAACCCTGCGCCGCAGCTCTATCCAGTCCGTTTCCCCATAGACGCCGCCCAGCAGTTCCATGCGGCCTTCGGACGGCATGAGCAGTCCCGTGAGGCAGTTCAAAAGGGAGGTTTTGCCTGATCCGTTGGGGCCTAAAATGGTCCACATCTCCCCCGGACGCACCGTCCAGTCCAGCCGCCTGAGGACGGCCACCTTTCCACGCCGGACGGTCAGGCGGGAAATGGAAAGCACGGGAGAGGGAGAAGGCGCTGAAGGCATCTTGCTCTCTTCGTGGCTTACCGCAGGCAGGCAAGAGAAATAGAGCCCTGACAGCCTTGGCTGTTCCCTGTCATGCAGTGCATTCACACGGCATGAAACAATAGGCGGGAGTAATTTCAAAAACCAGGCTTCCAGCACTCAGATGGCACGCATCATGCAGCATAGATGAGGAGTGATGCGTGAGCGCATCCATGACAATTTCCGGTGCCCACGGGTTCACCCGGGTTGCTTGAACTACAGTGGAGCACCGGCGGGCCGCCGTTCCTGCAAAGGAGCGGCGGTTTCGTCTTCAGGCAAGTTAGGAAAAGTTCAGTCGGAAAGCCCCATCAGTCCGAACACCTTGTCACCCAGTTTCATGGCCTTTTGCAGCCTTGATGGAGATATCCTGCTCATTTTGTCAAACCAGGAGGCTGCCAGTTCGAAGAGGCCCTGAAGGTCCTGTAGCCGCTGCCTGGTGTAGTCATCAGTCGGCTTAGACTTGTCCGTCTGAGCGATGCATTCTTTCAGGGTAGTGAGCGCTGGATCCATCTCCCGCTTCTTCCGTCCAGCGGCGATGATGCGAAACATTTCAAACACATCCTTCACTGTTTCAAAGTGGTCCCTGCGGTCACCCAGCAGGTGGGTAACCTTCACCAAGTCCCAATTCTGCAATTCCCGCAAACTGGTGCTCACATTGCTCCGGGCCACCCCAAGGGTCTCGCAAATTTCTTCCGCCGGCAGAGGCTTTTCACTGATGAAAAGCAGGGCGTGGATTTGAGCCATGGTGCGGTTAATCCCCCAACGGGTACCCATTTCCCCCCAGTGGAGAATAAAACGCTGTGAAGCTGAGGAAAGTGTTGTCATATTTCTGTACTGACAGAAATGCCGGAAAGGTGCAACCGGAAATTCTTCCTGCTGATGCTCTGCGGGCGAAGGGA
>JAYVJI010000118.1:0-3486 GCA_043769435.1 Verrucomicrobiota bacterium | reverse complement strand
CGTCGTGGCTGCTAACATATTTTATGACGTCCTGACACTTTCTTTTCCCCGCATCGCGCAGGCCGTGAAGCCCGGCGGTCTGATCATGGTGAGCGGCATTCTCGCCACGCAGGCAGAAGGCTGTCTCGCTGCGGGCAAAAAGGCGGGCCTCCTCTTTGACCGGCCTTTGCGCCGTGGAAAATGGGTGACCGCTACGGCCCGGGTTCCGGTCCGTCGAAGTTGAACACCAGCTGACCGACTGGCGCAAACGACCGGCGATGCAACGGACAGGGGCCCAGTTTTGCGAGGGCCCGCAGGTGCGCCGCTGTGCCATAGCCCTTATGCCCGGCAAATCCATACCCGGGGTAGTCCGCATCTGCCGCCTCCATCATCCGGTCGCGCTCCACTTTTGCTATGATGCTGGCAGCGGCGATGCTGAGGCTCAGGCCATCCCCCTTGACCACGCCCTCGTGTGGAAAAGGGAAGCCACGCACCGGCAGCCCATCGATCAGGCATTTGTCAGGAATGGAACTCAGCGCCTGCACCGCACGTGCCATCGCCAGATGCGTCGCGCGCAGGATGTTCAGCCTGTCTATTTCCTCTACGTTGGCTATCCCGGAGGCGATGACGAGCCGGTGATCTAGTCGGAGTTCCTCATAGAGAGCCGCCCGTTGCCTCGGCGTGAGCTGCTTTGAGTCATTGAGAATACGGTGGGCGTAGTCATCCGGCAATATGACGGCAGCGGCCGTGACCGGACCCGCCAGCGGTCCGCGGCCAGCCTCGTCAATACCGGCGACAAGGATGGCCCCCTCCCCCCGGCAGCGATTTTCCAGCGCCAGATCAGGCATAGCTTTCAGCCGTCACCAGAGTCGCTACCGCCATCGCGCACATGCCTTCATGCCGCCCCGGAAAACCCATGCCTTCATTGGTGGTCGCCTTCACGCCCACCCGCTGTGGCACTAGGCCTAGAGCGCCGCCGATGTTCTCCTTCATCAATCCGATGTGGGGCAGGATCCTCGGGCGTTCCGCGACCAGCGTGCTGTCCACATTCACAATCTTAAATCCCTTCTCCTCCAGGATCGACCTGATCTGCCGGAGAATTTCCAGACTGCTGATTCCGCGGATGCTTTCATTCCCCGGTGGAAAATAGTGCCCGATATCCGGCTCCCCGGCAGCGCCCAAAAGCGCATCCGCTATGGCGTGGCACAGCACATCCGCATCACTGTGTCCCTCCAGACCCACAGCGTGCGGGATATCCACGCCGCCCAAGATGAGGGGGCGGCCCGCCACCAGACGGTGAACATCATAGCCAATACCGGTGAGTGTCATGAGAATAAAAGGAGTGTGTGTATCCTGCTACCGGGAGCGCATCCGGTTTTAAGCAACAAAGCAGAAGCAGAACAGGCATAGCAGTGAAGTGAACGGCATCAAGCAGGCTCCCTCTACAGCGGTGAATAGGCACTACCGCTATCCCGGAGATTGCTGCCAGGTTTCCGTGCCATGAGGCCGCCCACACGCCCTTGGGAGGAGGAGGCAGCACGCCGGGCGGGGAATCCGGTGTATTTTCGAGTCCCGCCCCCGGCACCGGATCCGATGCTGATCACGTCGTAGTCCGGCTGGGATTTAGATGCGGTGATGATGGGAATGGGAATGATGTGTATGTGCCGAAAAGTGGAAAGGAAAAATGCAGGGACTAGGATGGCTTATTTCACAGGAGGTGAAACCGCCAGGCGGAAGCCCTGATTGGGCAGGGAGCCGTGCTTTTCCATCATCCCTATATCCACCAGGTTGAAAAAAGCGCAGGAGGAGGCGCTGCACCACCATGAGCCTCCGCGGGCTGCTGTGGGTGCTGTGAGGGGAGGGGATTTACGCTTCTTGACACCGGCAGGCAGACCGCTGCAGTATTCAAAGACATTTCCTATCACATCATAGAGGCCCCATGCATTGGGCGGAAAAGACCGGACCGGGGCGGTGAATTTCCATCCGTCCAGGCCAGTGTCCCGGGCGTGCGTTGGTCCATTCCAAATGTTAGTTAGCGGCCCGGGGATTCATGGCGCCCCCCATGGGTAAAGCGTGGTGGCCCCGGCGCGCGCCGCCACTTCCCATTCTGTCAGAGAAGGGAGCCGCCCTCCTGCCCATTGACAGTAAGCCTCTGCATCCGCAGCGCTGACCTGGGTGACCGGATGCTGCGGAAAGTGGGCGGCCAGTGGGCCGGCCGGGCCGTGGGGACAGCGCCAACAGGCACCCGGTTCATCTTCCCACTGGAATTCCGGCATGCGGTGGCGGAAGACCTGGCTCCTTCCCCGGCGCTCCGCATCGGTGCGGTAGCCTGTTGCCCTGACAAAGTCCGTGAACTGCGCATTGGTCGTCTCTGCATCCGAGATGAGAAAAGCGGCCATGGTTACTCTTCGCTGCGGGTTAAAAGCATGACGCGGGCTGCCCGCGGAATGCGTGCCGGCAGGGATGGCTATAAGTAAATGCTCATTCTTGCCGGCGATCCTGGCAACAGGGCTGGCAGCGGCGGTTCCAGCTCCGGTGAAGAGGAATACCGCACAGAATGGCAAGCTTCATGGACGGGGCCGGGGTATTATTTTGTAAGTAGGCGGAAGACCTTCCCCTTTGCGGAAGTGCGCACCTTCAGCGTTGCCGTTTCCCCGGCTTTCAGTGCTTTGATTTTTGCCGTGGCTTCATCATCAAGGACCATGGTGCCGTCCGGCCCTTTTTTGCCTCCCGGCGTGATAGTGATAGTCATGCCGACGAGGGACTCGGGCTTGGGGGCTTTGTTCTTTTCGCCAGCGGTGGCGGCGGTGACCTTGACTGTGGCTTCCAACTTATCGCTGTTCACTTTTTCCACTATCCCTGTGATCTCGCCCATGAAGAGCTGAACGTCAGCGGGCAGCATGCCCGCTTCTTTGCTCTCGCCCTCTTTGCCCTCCGGCTTTTTATCTGTCTCCTTAACTTCCGGTTTTCTGTCGCCGTCTTTTGACTTTTTGTCGCTGCCCTTGTCCTCCTTGTCAGCGGCGGGCTTCGGCTTGTCCCCCTCTTTTTTATCCTGTGCATGGAGCGGCACGAGAGTGAGGAGCAGGGCAGTAGTGAGGATAGTGTATTTCATAGCTGGTTGTTGCGGTATGGAGTGCCCTGTTGTGTTGCTTTAAAAGGATCCTGCCGCAAGACCATGTTTCCGGTTGGTCATGAGATGGTTACACACGCGTTGGTCATGAGAATTAAGGAGGCGTTGTTGAACCCTAGAGTGGGGATGCAGAGCCATTATTAGCGGATGGGTTGGGGACGACCTCAGAGGATTTGGAGCCTTTCGGTGGATCGGCTGAACCCGGAGGGTTCATGGCTATTAGCCGGTGGTTGTTTGATGCTCAGATCCGACGTCATCGAGCAATAGCTGAAACCGGAGGGTTCATAGCTATTAGCCGGTGGTTGAGCGCAGCGACACCACCGGATCACCGTGCCGAGAGATCCCGCATCCCGGAGGGATGCCAGCGTCTCTGGCAT
>JAYVJI010000117.1:0-5088 GCA_043769435.1 Verrucomicrobiota bacterium | reverse complement strand
ATTTTTTCCAGCGAAGCTAACACATTCCATGGTATTCAAATGTCCGAGATGCGTGCAGACAGTCCACGAGCTGGAGGACATCTGTACCCACTGTGGGTTTGCGCTGGCGGTTCCTGATGGAATGATGGGGGCGGACCCGGTGCTCTTGGAGCGGGTCACGGATGCCGCGCGGGTTCTAAAGCCGGGGGAGATACCGCGCATCCTGGCTGGCCTTGATGCTTTCGAGACCCGCTTTCCCCAGTTGTTTGCGGTGGTCTATTTCGGGGCCTTGCCGGCGCAAACCAATCTGCGTCAATTTGGGTTCTGGCTCTTAAACAGGGCGGCCGTGAACAGTGCGGATTTTTCGCGGCCTAACGAGAACGGAATTCTCATCGTAGTGGATACGAGCGGGCGCACCGTGGCTGTGGTGGCGGGCTATCTCGTTGAGCGTTATCTGGAGGAGTCGGCAGTGATGACTGCGCTTCAGGAGTCCCGCAGCGCCTTTGGCCGCAGTGACTGGCCTGCTGCTGTGGAGTCGATAATAGCGCATCTGGCGACTCATCTTGCCCACCAGGCCCGGGCCGCAGAGAAGGATCCCGGGAAATTCCAGAAACCCATCGCTCCCGGTATTTTGCCGGCAGAGTTGATCCGGTTGAGGGAGGCAGTCATCCAGCCGGAGGCTGCTGCGGTGGTGAAGCCCCTGGGTCGTGAGCCTGCAACGCCCGCGCATGACCGGGCCGCCGTGGTAAAAGGGGAAGCCGCTACAGAGCCGTCCTCGCAGGACCTGCCCGCCACTTCCAGACCCGAAACGATCAGGTCCCGAAAGCGCCGCCGTGCCGGGGCCAGAAACTAAACTTTTTCCTTTTTCCTTTTTCCAATGTCCACTCTGAGGCTGATTCTGGTAGTGCTTGCGGGGATGTGGTGCAGTCTGCGCAGTGCCGGGCAGCAGGTGTTTATCAATGAAATCCACTATGACAATGAAGGCAATGATGCACAGGAAGGAATAGAAATCGCCGGCCCTGCCGGGACTGATCTCAGCAGTTATAGTGTGGTGTTTTACAACGGGACGGGGGGCGTGGTATACATGACCAGAGCGCTGGGCGGCACCATTCCCGGAGCAGCGGGCAGTTTTGGTGCGGTGTGGTTTACGGTGGCTGGAATCCAGAACGGTGCGCCGGACGGCATGGTCCTGCGGCATGGGGCCAGCACGGTCGTGCAGACTATAGGCTATGAAGGGAGCTTCACGGCGACAGGCGGTGCTGCCGCCGGCATGTTCCTGGGCGACATCGGGGTGGATGAGGAACCTGCTCCCGCCGCAGGGATGAGCCTGCAACTGACTGGCAGCGGAAGCGAGGGCTCGGACCTCACGTGGACTGGTCCGCTCGCAGCTTCACCGGGGCAGCTGAATGCCGGGCAAACCCTGACAGGAAGCGCAGCAGGCCGGTCGGCGCTGACTTTTTCGCCCCTTTATTTCGCGGAGGGCACCAGCGCAACCCTAACAATCCAGCTGACACCTGCTCCGAGCGGTATGGTCAGTATAGCGCTGTCCTCAAATGCGCCCGGCGCGCTGGATCTGCCTGCCGCTATCGGCGTGAGCACCAGCGGCACCGCGAGTATTTCTGTGACCGCGCCTGCTGACGGTCTGGCCCGGGGATTCCGGTCTGTAACGCTGGCGGCATCAGATCCCGGAGGGCTCTGGGCGGGCGCACAGATTGACATTGGGATAATTGATGTTGACCGTCCGGTCCGCGTGAGTCCGGGCAGCCTCCGGGTCATGACCCTCAATGTCCATGAAGGAGTAGGCGAGCCTGGTTCGGCTGAGTTCAAGGCAGTGCGTGAAATCGTGGAGCGGATCAGCCCGGATGTGTTGTTGCTGCAGGAAGTGGGCAGTGACGCCAACTTTGGGTCAGCGGGTATTCTGGCGGCGCAGGCAGGCTTTCCGGGGGACGCCGCCTACCGGGCTGTTTCCGGAGATGCTTTCGCTGCGGTTCCATACCAGCGGGGAGATATACCGGGCGGAACGGATATCAATCTGGTAGCTGCCAGCCGCTTTCCTATCAGCCGCAGGGTCCAGTGCGGGCGCGGTGCCGTGGCAGGACGCTCGGAGATTTCCAGATACCCGCTGCTGACGGTGATAGATGTGCCGTGGCTCAGTGCTTCGGAAGATCCTGCCATCGTGAATGTTCACCTCAAGGCAGAGCCTGACGATGCCAGCTGCTTTCGCCGGGCCGTGGAGGCGCTGCGGTTGCGGGAGGCGCTCGCGGCGGAGGGCTATGGTGTCAGCGGGGCTCAGGTGATAGTGGCAGGGGATTTCAATGCCACGGACTTTTATCCGCAGCCGGTGTCATATGTTAGCAATACGCCCGCGGTGACCAGTCCGGGCACGGGTGTTTTTGCCGACGGCTCCAAATTGCCGCAGTCTTACGCTGCCGGTGCTGACTTGCTGGCAGGCATGACCTTGAATTATGCCACCTTTCCACACAGTGGCATGAATCCCGCTGGATTGACCTCCATGGTCGCCCGCCAGGCGGAAGGACAGGACGTCAGGACCTTTGCCCTAGCTTCCTACAAGCTGGATTATTTTTTTGTGAGTGCAGCCATCGCTGCCCGGCGGGGACCACCTGCAGAGATATATAACAGCCGCCTGGAACATGCGTGGGACGGACAACCGAAACAGCCATCATTGCCGGAGGGCAACTTGAGTCTGGTGGCCAGCGACCACTACGCACTCTTTGCAGACATTCCGCTGCTAACACTGCCGGTGCTGAGCGCCTCATTTTCTGCCCCATTGATCAACGAAGGCGGAGCGGGACTGTCATTGACCATCAATGTGACGCCAGCCCCGGCAGCTCCGCTGACCGTTTCCCTGGCGACATGGCGGGATGAGAGGCTGACGCTGCCGGAGACGCTGCTCCTCCCTGCCGGCCAGAGCAGCATGATCATCCCTGTCGGTGTGCCTTCATTGCCGGGAGCACAGGCGCTGAGAAACGTCTCCGTGCTGGTGGAGGCCCCGGGCACGCGCAGCACCACAGCTTCCGTGACTGTGAGAAATCTGGAATCCGCCGGCCAGCTGGTCATGACACGCTATACGGATCCGCCTACCAGCAATGATCCGCGCGCCATCGAAGTCATGAACACTGCCGGCGTGCCGATTGACTTTGCCCGGACGCCACTCCGCATCAGGCGCTATGCCAATGGGGACACCACAGGACTGACCGATGCCGAGGCCACTTCAGGGATGCTTCCTGCCGGAGCGGTGCTCGTGATCGGAGACGATGCCACGGGGGATTATCTTGTTAGCCAGGGATTGATCCCGGCTCCGGCCACACCGTTTCGCAGCCAGACAGAGCCCGTGGTTTTCCTAGATGCTGCGGGAAATGCCGCCTTTCTCCTAGACTCCATGTTTTACAACGGGGATGATGCCATGGAGATTTTGCTCAATGACTACCGTTGTGATGTCCTGGGTGTCATCGGTCAGGATCCCGGCACTGCTTGGACTGGTCCGGGGACCGAAAGCACAGCAGACAAGGCCCTCACGCTGCGTCCTGGATTACTGACCGGCAGCAGTGGGTGGACTCAGCCCGGCCTGCGTTTCACGGCTGCTGCCCCTGGCCTGACGGGGTTCGGTATTCCTCCGGCCACGGCAGATGCCTATCTGGTATGGGCCGCAGGAGCCAGCCTGACCGGGCTGGCCTCGGCCCCGGATTCAGATCCGGATGGGGATGGGGCTGGAAATCTCCTAGAATACGCGTTGCTCACCGATCCCCGGCTTTTAGGGAGCCAACCCGCACTGGGGATCAGCAAGGCTCCACTGCAGTTGCGACGCAGCCTGCGCACAGGGGATCCCTTCCTCTCATACTAGCTCGAAAGCTGCCCGGACTTGCGGGCCTGGGTCGCTGCCAGTGGCACAGATGTGGTGGAGTCCGTGGTTCCCGGCGGGGAAGTCCGAGTGTTTTCCCCGGCGGGCAACGTCCTCCGCTCGTACTTCCGGCAAAGAGTCAGGAGGTAGTTTTGCGAAAAATACGCCCCGGAAGAATAAGTCACATTCTCCGGAAAAACCACTTGCAGCGCGAGGAGCCTATGGAAAGGTTCCGCCCCTCCCTCCCGGTCATGCGTTTTCCGGGCTGGTATATTTTCAGCTTTTAGAAACACCAACACAGGACATGGCCTACGCAATTATTCAAACAGGCGGTAAACAATACCGCGTTTCCCAAGGGGACAAAATCAATGTCGAAAAACTCGACGCTGAAGTTGACGCCTCCGTCAAAATCGATTCCGTACTTTTCTATGGAGATGGAGCCGACCTCCGCATCGGCGATCCCGTCTTAGCTGGTGCCAGCGTCAGTGCCAAGGTCATCGAGCAGTTCCGGGCCGACAAGGTCACGAACTTCAAGTATAAACGCCGGAAAGGCTACCACCGGACCAAGGGGCACCGCCGCATGATGACCCGTCTGGAAATCAGCGCCATCAATCTGTAGGATCCACTTTTCTCAACCACCTCTTACCCAACCAACCGTCATGGCCCATAAAAAAGGACAAGGATCTGTCAAAAACGGACGCGACAGCCAGAGCAAGCGGCTCGGCGTCAAGTGTTTCGGCGGCGAGCAAGTGATCGCCGGTAATATCATCATCCGGCAACGCGGCACCAAGTGGACTCCCGGTAAGGGTGTCGGTCTTGGCCGCGATTACACAATCTTTGCAGTCGTCGATGGCAAAGTGCGCTTTGACAAAGATGGACGCCGCGTGAACGTCGATGAAGTCCTCACTGCATAATCTGCAGCGACCACTTCAACAACTTCAGGAGGCACGGCGAAAGCAGTGCCTCCTTTTTTGTGGCCCGGTTCCCGGGTTGGTTCAGGATGAGGCTCCCGAAGCCCGCTGGCGGAGCTTCGCCGGGTGTGACCGCGCCGTGATGTTCTTAAAAGGCGAGAGGAACACTCCGTACCCTCACTGGCGCTTTCCCGGCAGGTGGAAACTGTGGAGTGGCCGATGGGTGTGACCGCGCCGTGCTGTAGCGGAACACGGCCATCTTGGCTGTGGCGGCTCGCGGTCGTCTCGACCGCGATCCGAAGCGGTCAAGATGACCGCTGGCCAACACAGGCGAGACGC
>JAYVJI010000116.1:0-3969 GCA_043769435.1 Verrucomicrobiota bacterium | reverse complement strand
TGCGGATCCCGGCTGATCAGGAGTGGGCGGCACGCCGGAGGCGTTCCAGCATCGCCACACCGAGGCCCCGGTCCGGGAGGGGTTCGGCGATGATTTCATCCACTCCCAGCTCATCCAGCTGGCGCAGGCAGTGGAAAAAACGCACCGCCGCTTCCGGGAGCTTGCCGCTTCCCGGACTGAGAACCGCGACCTCTTTCCACCCCGCCAGCTCGAGGTATCCGTCATCCGGATCCCCCCGGTAGCTGAGCAGGGCATACCGCCGGCCTTCCACGGGTTGCCAGCTTTCCGGCTCCTCCACTATGGTCAGCGGCGTGCGCGGCGCGTAGTGCGAGCGCACCTGCCCGGGCACCTGCACTGGCGTGCCGCTTCCTGCCTCAGGCAGCTCATTGGCCCACACGATTTTGCCGTAAGGCACGAGATCGTCTTTGGTGATAGGCCCGGCCCGCAGGATTTTGATCACCGGCTTGGACTTCCCCGGCGCGGGAATGATCTGCACGATGGTGCTTTCCAGTCCCTGATGACAGGCCCCGCCATCCACGATCAACGGCACGCGGCCACTCAACTCTTGGAGCACAGCGGCGGCGGACGTGGGACTGATCCGCCCAAATCTGTTAGCACTGGGCGCCGCCAGCGGGCGCGCCAGGCTGGTGATGATCCGGCGGAAGACCGGGTCGGCACTGATCCGCACAGCCACCATCGGCAGGCCGGCGGTCACGATGTCAGGTATCATCGCCTTCCGGGGCAGCAGAATAGTAAGCGGTCCTGGCCAGAAATTCGTGGTGAGCTGGGCCACCGTTTTGGCGATGTCCTCCGGCACCGCAGCGACCTGCTCCAGCCAGTCGCGGTGCGGCAGATGGACGATCAGCGGGTCCCATTCCGGGCGATCCTTGGCCGCGAAGATACCCGCCACCGCCGTGGCGTTCAGCGCATCCGCAGCAAGGCCGTAGACCGTCTCCGTGGGCACCGCCACGACTCCGCCCTTTTCCAGAATTCCGACCGCAGCATTGACTGCCTCCTTGAGGCGCTCAGGGCGGTCTGTCAGCATGACTGTTGTTTCCATTTCCTGATAAACCCCCCGGTTTATGTCACGGCAACCGCAGGGATGCTCCTATCTTCTGCGGCTGACTCTTGGCGGACCGCCTCCAGTTGTTCCCAGCGGGTGTAGAGGTCCTGAACCTCTTTGCGCTGGGCTTCCAGCGCTGCGATCAGTGCCGGTGCCTCCGCCGCACGGGTCAAATAAAAGTCCGGATCATTGATCGTCGCATCAGTAACCGCTATTTTTTCTTCCTTCATCATGATCGCCGACTCCATGCCCTCCAGCTCCCGTTCCTCCTTGTAGCTCAGCCGGCGTGGCTTTGGCTTGTCATTCACTGGGGCCGGGCGTTCCGGCTCCGGGCGGGGCAGGCTGCGGGCAGCCATGCGCGCGGCACTGCGCTCTGCGGCCAGCCGGGCGCTGTTTTTCTCAAGGTAATAACTGTAATTCCCCGCCTGATGATGCAGGTGCCCCTCACCTTCAAAAACCAATACCCGGTCGCACAGGCGGTCCAAAAACCAACGGTCATGGCTGACGATGAGCACCACGCCGGGAAAATCCAGCAGCGCCTCTTCCAGGATGCTCAACGTGGAAAGATCAAGGTCATTCGTCGGCTCATCGAGCACCAGAAAATTCCCGCCGCGGCACAGGATTTTCGCCAGGAGCAACCGGCTGCGCTCGCCCCCGGACAGCACCGCCACCTTCTGCGTGCAGCGGTCATCTGTGAACAGAAAGCGCTTCAGGTAGCTGCGGATGTGCAGCTTCTGGTCACCCCATGTGATAAAGTCACTGTTCCCACCGATGGCTTCGATCACGCTCTTCTCCGGATCCAGAAGGAGCCGCTGCTGGTCTATGTAATTGAACACCACCTTTGCCCCGATGGTCACGCGGCCCTCAGTTGGTGCCTGCTCCCCCATCAGAGTGCGCAGCAGCGTCGTCTTGCCCATCCCGTTCCGCCCGGCGATGCCCGTGCAAGTGCCGGCGGCAAACTCCATCTCCAGCCCATGAAACAACTGACGCTCCCCCATGGTCACTCCCACCCCTTCAGTTTTGACCACTATGTTCCCCAGCGGTGGCGGCGGCGGAATGAGCAACTCCATGTTCCGCTCCTCTTCGGGAGTCTTTTCGCCGGCTATCCGGTTATAGTTATCCAGACGGCTCTGGGCCTTTGTGGTCCGCGCCTTGACCCCCGCACGTACCCACTCGATCTCCCGGCGCAGGAACGTCTGCCGGCGGCCCTCGCGTGCGGCCTCTGCGGCCTGACGCTCCGCCCGCGCTGTCAGAAATTCCGTATAGTTCCCCTCATGCATCCAGAGCTTGCCCCCGTCCAGCTCCGCTATCCGCGTGGCGATGCGGTCCAGAAAATAGCGGTCATGCGTGACAAAAAGGCAGGCGCTGCGCGACTCCTTCAGGTAGTCCTCCAGCCAGGTGATGGACTCGGTATCGAGGTGATTTGTCGGCTCATCCAGCAGGAGCAGATCCGGCAGCGAAACGATAGCCCGGGCCAGCGCCACGCGGCGCTTTTCGCCGCCGGAAAGATCCCGCGCCACCCGGTCCGGATGCGGGCAGCTCAACTCGCTCATCGCCGTCTTTACCCGTGAATCAACATCCCAGCCGCCCAAGGCCTCTATCCTGGACAGCAAGTCCGCCTCTTCCGCCTCCCCAGCATCACCACTCTCATAGCGCGCCAGTAATTCCATAGCAGCCTCTGCCCCGGCGCGCACATTTTCAAATACCGTCAGCCGGTCATCAATCGCAAATTCCTGCGGCAACCAGCCAGTGATAAGCCCTTGTCGCCGCGAAACGATGCCGCTGTCCGGCCGCTCAGCATTCGCTAGGATCCGCAGCAGACTGCTCTTACCGCACCCGTTCCGCCCCACCAGCCCCACCTTCTCCCGCTCCCCCACTGCCATGGAAGCCCCGCTCAACACCTCCTGATTGCCAAAACTGAGGGTGAGATCTTTAAATGAAATAAGTGCCGGTCCAGCCATGAAATACGAAGTGCGAAAAGGGAAAAGTAATACTAAGAATCCCCACGTGCTCGCAGGCTGGCGGGAATAAAGTGAAAAGATTTTTATTAGCACCATCGCTCCGGGCCTGCTCTTAGGGACTCGGCCAGAATACTACCCAACTGCTGCGCAGGATTTTTGGCGGACGCCAAGGCCCCAGCGAAGGCGCATCTCACCAGTGATCTGTGACCGAGCCGGAACGCAGGCAGCCGCCAACTGCCACAAACACCATAAATTCCCTGAACGCCATCAAAGCCATAAACAACGCAGAGATGGCGCCTTTACATTTGGCCGCGTCGCTCAGGTCCAGCCCGTCACTTCAACAGACGCCCGATCATGCCGTCAGGGTCACGCATGAAGGCACTGGTGATTTGATAGTGCGACGTGTCCCTGTAGTCCATCCGCTCGATACCGTTGCTGGAAAAGTGATAGATCCAGGCGTCAGGGTAGGCCATGATGATCGGGGAGTGGGTTGCTATCACGAACTGGGAGCAGTCCGCCACCAAGTCATGCAGTCTCACAAGCAGAGAGAGTTGATGTTGGGGCGATAGCGCCGCCTCTGGCTCGTCGAACAAATAAATCCCGTTGCCACCCATGCGGTGGTTCATCGTGGAGAGGAATGATTCTCCGTGCGATTGATGGTGCAGGTGCCTGTCCCCGTATCCCCAGGCGCCCAGCTCCTCTATCAAGGTGGCGAAATTATAAAAGCTCTCCGCCCGCAGAAAGAAACCATCCATCGGCCGGTTGGTCGTTTTTCGCAGCATCAATCTACGCGCCAGTGGCGAAAGCGGAGCCTGCTGCGCTAGGTTGGTATTCTTCGTGCCGCCGTCCACGCTGAAACCGCATTTCTCCGCTATGGCCTCCAGCAGCGTCGATTTACCGGCACCGTTTTCTCCCACGAAGAAGGTGACTCTGGGATGAAACTTC
>JAYVJI010000115.1:0-7978 GCA_043769435.1 Verrucomicrobiota bacterium | reverse complement strand
TTCCCATACTGACTTCAACCCGAATCTGATGTCCATCCGAGACTATTTCCAAACCCGCTGGCTGGAGGCGCGCAGTCGCTTCATGCTGGTGCTGGTGTGGATAGGCGTGCTGTGGGCCGTGCATATAGTGGACTGGATGCTGCCGGATACTTTTCTGGAACTGAAGCAACTGGGGATCCGTCCCCGGGAACTGGCCGGGCTGCCGGGCATCGCGGCGGCACCGTTTCTGCATGTGGACATCTGGCATCTGTTGATGAACACTATTCCCTTGGCGGTCTTGGGCTGGGTGTTGGTGATGAGCGGGCGCGGATTGTTTCTCCGGGTGTGCATGGTCACGGCCGTTTCCAGTGGCGTGGGGGCGTGGTTGTTCGGCGAGAGTGGCCGTGTGCATGAGGGGATCAGCGGGGTGATCTATGGCCTGCAGGCGTTTCTCATGGCGAGGGGCTGGTTTGCCAGGAGGCTATCGTGGACACTCATCGCGCTGGTGGTGACGGTGCTGTATACCGGGATCATTTTCGGGCTGTTAAAACCGGATCCAGGGATCTCGTGGTCCAGTCATTTCTGGGGATTTTGCGGTGGACTGGGGTATGCATGGTGGCTCTATGGCAGGGATGAATACTGGCGCCGACAGCAGGGGGCACCACAGCCCGCGCTGAGTAGGCCGCCCGTGAAATCAACTGCGCAGAAGCCCGCTGTCAAATCCTTTCGCAATCCATGAGCTGGAAGCGCCGGGCCTTCCTGACCGCTGGCACCGCCGCGCTCGGTGCCTGCCGGAAATCCCCTGCCCCTCCAGCCAGCGGAGGCTCCCCGCATCCCGCCAGCCCCAAGCCATGGCTGACCACTCCGGGTGGCACGGCGCCGGATTGGTCTCTGTTAGAGAAATACCAAGGGCTGATCACCCGGGAGGATTTTGTCAGGCTCATGACGGGAGTCATCGCCGGGGATGACTCGTGGAATAACTACATCACCGTGACCCCGGAGGCGGCCCTCATCGACAGGTCCACACCGGATGACGGCCTGCCTCGCCTGGTGCTGAGGTTTGCCCCGCCCGGCAGCCGGCTCGAGGTCCCCCGCTATTGGCGGCGTGCTGATGAGCTGCCTGCCGTCATTGATCCGGCGCGTCCCCTGGAGGGGTTGCATATTGCCATCGATCCCGGCCATATTGGCGGGGCATGGGCCGCGATGGAGGAGCGGAATTTCAATGGAGGCGAAGTGAAGGAAGGCGAGATCACGCTGCGCACGGCGCGGGTGCTGGCGCCGATGTTAGACGCAGCGGGAGCCCGTGTGTCCATGGTCCGCGATGCACTGCGTCCGCAAACCGAGCCGGACTGGCCCGCGCTGAAGGAGGCGGCCCGGGATTCCCTGATCCAGAGCGGCGAGGTGCTGAGCGAATTTACTCTGGACCGCGAAGCCCGGCGGCTGTTTTGCAGGTCTGCGGAAATACGAGCCCGAGCCCGGCGGGTGAATGATACGCTGCGGCCCGACGTGGTCGTCTGTCTGCACTTCAATGCCGGAGGCCCGTGGGATAATCACCTCCACATCTTGGCCCACGGTTGCCTGACAAAGGATGAGATGCCGCTGGATGATCAGCGGCTGGAATGCCTGCTCCGGCTAGCCCAGGGCTGCGCTGATACGGAGCTGCCGCTCTGCCTAGCAGTGGCCCAATCCATGGCGTCCACCACCGGCCTGCCCGCCTACACCTACCGCGGCACCAACGCCCGGCCCCACCCCGCATCGCCCTTCGTCTGGATGAGGAACCTGCTCGCCAACCGGCTCTACCAGTGCCCCGTGGTTTTCTGCGAGCCCTGGGTCATGAATAACCCGGATCTGGCCCTGCGGACAAAGGCAGGCGACTACGAGGGGGAATCGATGGTGGCTGGCAAAATGCGCCCCTCTATTTTTCGGGAATACGCTGCTAGCGTGACCGCAGGCCTCGCCCGCTACTACGGGGAACACCGGAATCGCTGAAAAATCACGCCTGCTGCCGCTCCGCCCGCCCTCAGTTCCATTGACTTCCCCCACAGTGCGCCCTTAACAGCAGTGATGACAATACGGCCCAATTTCCTTTCCTTACTGATTTCCTTATCTGCCATGGCAGGGCTCCCGTCCTGCCAACTGGAAACCAACGGACGTGAACGCGAGTCCAAAGCGGAGGCCCTGACATCAAAAGAAAAGGTCCTCAATTTCCAAGCCCCAAAAGCAAAAGCCGGCAGCGCAGCACGCGAGAAGTGGACGACCATCAGCCGCACGGGCGGTGCCGAGTATGTGCAATCCAAGAGCGGGGCTGAGGATGTGGTATCCATGTATGGATTTGCCCACCCTGTGGCGGCAGAGGTAAAGTCGATCCAAGATCTTGAAAAAATGCTGGCCAGCGACAGCACCATGGGATTCACAAGCTTGAAGCAAAGTGAAGTCTTCGGCATTCCGATCCTGCGTTTTGAGAAATCCATCGATGACCCCGGGACCGGCGCGGAACGCATGGCGGCAGCCCTCAGCGTGGCTCCGCGGCCATCAGGAAAATACCTAACCCGCACACGGGGTGCCTTTCTCCTCGTCCCTGGCCGCGAACGGAAGTTCGTGACCCTAGCCTGTGCGCGGACGAGCCTGCACGGTGAAATAGGTTCTTACTATGAGGACCTCTTTGAGGAATACCTCACTGCTTTTGTTGCCGACAATCTCATGGATGGAGGCACGACACCTCCCTGATTGCATTGAATCCGCTCCTCACAGCCTCTACCCCCATACCGGTCATCCTGAACCCCGGCGCGCGCAGCATGAAAGCTGCCGGCCGGATCGAGGAGATACAACGGCTCAGCCCGCGTGTCGTCGTTCACGCCACTACCGGCCCCCGGGACGCCACCCGCATCGCCCGGGAACTTGCAGCAGCGGGCGCGCCGCTCATCGTAGCGGCCGGAGGAGACGGGACTGTGAATGAAGTGATCAACGGCATCATGGCCTGCGCACCGGAGACCTCCACGGCCCTGGGCGTGCTCCCTGCCGGCACCATGAATGTCTTCGCCAATGATCTGGGACTTCCCTGCAAGTCGATACATCAATGCTGGGAAGTGATCACCAGCGTGGGACCCCGCGAGATCGATCTCTGGTCCGCCAATGGCCATTGCTTTGTCCAGCTCGCCGGTGCCGGACTCGACGCCGCCGTCATCGCCGGGACCACATGGGAGCGGAAAAAACAGCTGGGGCCTTTCAGCTATGTACTCAACGCCCTGCGCCTGATGAACAAGCCATCTCCGCTGCTGACAGTCCGCGTGCCAGGCCGCGCTCCCATCCAGGGCCGGGTAGTGCTGCTGGGAAATGGTCGGCATTATGGCGGCCCATTCCGTCTCTTTCCCCACGCCTCATTCAGTGACGGACGGCTAGAAGTAGTCGTCATGGAAAAGCACCGCCTGCGCGACGTGCTTCGCCTCGGACTGGCGGCAGCCACTGCCCGCTATGGCTCTAGGCCGGGGCTTATTTCATTCCAGGCAGACGCCGTGGAAATCACTTCCGAGGAGCGGGTCCCATTCGAGATCGACGGCGAGCTATGCGGTCATACTCCCGTGAGCATCCGGAAGCACACCCGCCCGCTCCGGGTCATCGGCGGCTGAGCGCGCCACTCGGTCAGTCCAGTTTCCAAAAAATAAATCCGCATAGGCCGCACTCATCGTGTCGATGGAAAAGCACCGCTCCGCGTGAAGGCGCGCAGCCCGCCCCATTTCCTGCCGGAGTGAAAAATCCCCCGCCAGATCAATGATCGCCGCTGCCATGGCCGCAGCATCTGCTCGCGGAACGAGGCGGCCCGTCACACCATCCAGCACCTGCTCGCTGGCACCGCCATGATCCGTGGCGATGACGGGAAGCCCGGCAGCCAGCGCTTCGATGGAAGCGTTGGGACAACCGGCAGGCTCACTGATCATGAGGAACACATCCGCTGCCGCAAGAAAGCGCTGGATGTCCGTCACTTCCCCGCACCACTCCACCGGTATTCCCCGGGCACTCTGCCGCAGTGCGCGGGCATAGGCACGCCCCTCCCGCTCAGCACTTCCTGCTATACGCAGCTTGAAGGGCGGCAGCGAAGGGGCCGCCAGTCGTACGGCCGCCAGCAGTTCATGCAGGCATTTATCCGGAGAAATCCGGGCCGTGGTGGCGAGGATCAGTTCCCGCAGCGCCCGGCGGGGTGGACCTGCCGGCGGCAGTGGCAATCCGTTAGGAATAACATGCACCGGCGCGCCAAACACCTCTGCCGCAAGGGCTGCTTCCCTCTCATATTTCACCACAAAACCCGTGAGCCGCCCACCGTAGTCCCGCGCCGTGGTCCACGGCATATCCGCCCTCGGAGATGCTAAATATTTCTCCATGGAACTGAACAGCATCCCGCCAGGGCTGACATCAAAGACGCGTGCATGCAGCAGGGCATCAGCCAGCAGAAACTTGTAGGCAGTGATAAGATTCCAGAAAACCACGGCGCATCCCGGGTCATCCGGAATAGCCTCCAGTAACGCGCTGCAGGCTTCCGCAGCATCAGCTACTTCCGGCGGAAGAACCGCCATAACGGGGATGCCGGCAGCCTCTAGGGCACGGCGGCCCGGCGTGGAGTGATCGGGGTTTTCCTGAATAACCGCCGCGCGGACATCATAGCCCTGATGCTTCAGCGCTAGCAACAACCGGCGGGCCGATGACTGCGCTCCGCCGGTGGAAAAATTATTGGAAACAATCCACAGGCAGGGGCGCTCCAGCGGGCGCTGCGGCAGAATGCGGGCATAGAGCCAGCGGGTCCGCCGGGCCATGATGTGCCTGGTGAAGCAGGCCGGAAATGGCAGCGGCGGCAGCGGGCGAGACAACGCATCCCTAACAGCTTCCGCGATCTGCTCCGGGCTCGAAGTGAGCGGCACCAGGCGCAATCCCGGATGCCGCGCGGCTATTTCCCCTGTCCCGCCCGCAGCAGTGGCGATGACCTGACGCCCCGCTGCCAGCGCCTCCAAATGCGCCAGGCTCAGCCCTTCCCACTCGCTCGTGGAAAGCAGCGCATCACAGGCAGCCAGCCATTCCGGAACACGTGTGACTGCTCCCAGCCAATGGACCTGCCCGCCCAGACCCCGCGCCGCAAAATCGCCCTTCAAGCGCTCCAGCAGATCCGCATTCCCCTGCCCGCCCTCCCCGGCCAGCAACAGATGCCAGTCTCCGCTCCGGGCCAGCAGATCCGCTAGGATCCCGGGCAGCAAGTGCAGTCGCTTTTGTGGACGGGGATTGGCCAGCACCAGCAAGACCCGCGCGCCTTCGGGAATGGCCAGGGTCACCCTGAGCTGATGTCCCTGGGCCACACGCTCGGGCGTCCCTCGAAATACAGCCGGCACGATGCCATTCCAAACAGTCCGCACCGGCACACTGATGCCCGCATCGTGTAGCTCCCTAGCAACAACCTGAGCGCAGGCCGTGAGCAAAGCGGGGCGCGCTTCCACCAGCTCCACCGGCCACGCCCGGGAGGTATTGTGGACCGTCACCATCAAGGGCCAGCCGGCCTTTTGGATCGCATCCACCTCGGTGCCGCGAATGAGATGCGCATGGATGACATCGGCACCCCACTGCACGCCCGCACGATGGATGGCCGCCGCCCGTTCCTCCGGAGTCCGCGCGGAGTGCTGCAAGTCATAAAACGCGGGAGGCGTTGGTAGCAATGTGCGTCTAGGTTGATGCAGCGAGGCCACTGCGGTAGCCACGCCCTGCCGGTTCAGCTCATCAGCCAGATCCAGCGCGACCCTTTCCGCACCGCCGATCTGGGTAGTGGTGATCACCTGCAGAGCCCGGCACCGCGCGTCATAATTGCCCGCCAATGCAGGCAGCAGCACACACCGGCTGCTGCGCTGACGCATGAGCCAGTGCAGCGCCCGGGAGAACTCCCCTTCGCGGTCCATGGCCCGGAAGAAACGTTGCAGATCCCCCACCAGGGCCAAAGCAACGGCCGGCAGCCGGGTCCATGGCCATTGCCTGAATCCGGCAAGATCGCCACCGGATTTCGCTTGTATCCGTTCCCAGCCGCAACCTCCACCCAGCCCCACCAGCTCCGGTGAAACATGCATCCCCAACGGCTGAGGATGCCTCAGCCAAGCACCAGCTAGGGCCACTATCGCCGGGCCTTCATGATCCGGAGTTTCATCAGCAACATGCGCGGCATACCCAGCCTCAGCCAGGGAGCGGACGCTGCGCCCTGCCAGTCGATACGCCTCCGGCCCGCGTGCCCAGACGAAGGCACTCAGCCCTGATCCCGATACCCACATCACACAAAGTTGCTAGTAGGCTGAGGGAAATCCGCTGGAGGGCCTGCTTTTACGCTGCTCCCTTGGATTCACCGGCTCCTCTTCATCCGGCTCCCTGTTCTGGCTGAACTGCTGAGATAACATTCCTGCACCCACGCCGGTACGGTAGGATTCTGTGGAGACGGCCACTGGCGGAAGCGGAACCGGAGGATTATCCCCGCCATCAGTATCCACCCACGCGTAGGCTTCCAGTGGCGCTGAGCCGGTGAAAACGAACATGCCTTCTGCCCCCGGACTGAATGCCCCCTGCCCCTCGTGCTGGCCTCCGTCTGTGCGAAACCGCCACCGTAACAGAGTTCCCTCAGCGGCAGTGGTGGAGATAAAAAAGCCGTCCTTTGCCATGCGCACGGTGGGCGGACCGGGGCGCACTTGAGTGACCGGCTCCGGCGCCGGCGCAGCCCCCGCCGAGCCCTTCCGGCGCAGCAGCTTCCACACTATCCAAACTCCCGGCACTGCTAATAGCCATTTCCAATTTCCATTTCCACCGCTGTCAGCCGCAGCAGCCGCGCCATGCACCTGCTCAGCCTGCCTCGGCTCAGCCGGCTCAGCCGGCACCGGCGGCACCGGCGGCGCTGCCGGTGGCACAGGCACCACTTTACTTTGCACGACAGGTGGCGGAGTTGCTGGCGGAGGACTCACCGGATCCGGAGTTTCCGCAGGCACAGCAGGAGGAAAAATCGGGGCACCTGGCAGCGGGATTTCAGCCGGAATCACCGGAGCCGTAAGCTCGTCCGGAGGCAGATCACTGAAGTCCACCGTCCGCCCCAGCAGCCCCGGACTGTCCTTGATCACCACCCGGAAGCCGTTGTCCGCATTCCGGGAACGCGCGTCATTTCGATACCGCGCTGCCGACCGGCTGCTGTTCGCGTCTTTCAAAAAGGAACCGCCACGCAGCACACGGCGGGGTTTGTCCGAAAGCTTGTCATTGGTTTGCAGCGGATCCGTTGCTGTCCCCGGCGGATACGGCCCGTACCAGTCCTCGCACCATTCCCAGACTTGCCCGCCCATATCCTGCAAGCCCCAGGCATTCGCTTTTTTCAGCCCAGTGGGATGGGTCGCATTTCCCGCCAGACCACGGTGCCAGGCCCATGCATCAGCCGCTGCGGCATCGCTTCCAGTGGGCCACGGCGTCTTCGTTCCAGCCCGGCAGGCATACTCCCATTGAGCTTCCGTAGGCAGCGCTACATCTATATAATTACGCCTGCCCAGCCATGTGGCAAATGCCTTGGCATCGCCCCATGTCACCATCGTCACCGGATGCTTTGGCCCTTGGGCGAACCCGGGGGACTTCCATGTGAAATCCTTGCGCTGAGTCAGCTTTTCCCCATCCCAGCCAAAACCTCCAGACTTGCCATCCTCTGCTTCAGTCCGAAAACTCCGGTCCGCTGCAAACTGCTCCCATTGCTCATACGTCACCGGAAACCGCCCGATGTAAAAGGGCTTCGTGATCGTCACCCTTCGCTGTAACTCATCGCTCCCCCTCCCAACCTCAGCAACAGGCGAACCCTGCATAAAAGTGCCAGGCGCTATCCTGATCAGGTCAATGTAAACACCTGACCCGACATTGAGCCGGATCACCGGCACCGCCGCCAGCACCGGAGCCACCAGCCATAAGAACAAGAGCGGACGTTTAGTCATATTGCATCGTTTTCAAAGGACACGCCGCC
>JAYVJI010000114.1:0-1903 GCA_043769435.1 Verrucomicrobiota bacterium | reverse complement strand
CCGCCGAGGCATTGCCCGCTCCCGGATAGAGCGCCTCGAAGATGTCGCTCATTTCATTCCCGTTTCGATCTACACCCAGGTGAGACTCACCCTCGTGACCGTTGGCATGCTGCGGGTGGAAAAACGGGCACAGCGCCAGGGTCAGGGCTGCGGTAAAACGCACACGGTTGAGGAAGATCGGTTTCATGGGTTGAGCAGGCTTGTGAGTTGGGCCGAACGAGGTTGAAGCATCGCGAGCTTTATAATTACCATAATGGAATAGGGGATTCTCCTGGATAGGGCAAATCTTTTCTGGAATTTTTTCCCCAGCCACTGACCCATGAGGCAAATGGGAGCACGACGGCACCAGTTCAGCCGGTTCGGATCCACAGGTGACTAACTCACCACCACTGAACACTTCACTGGCACGCCCTACTTCCTGAAGCAGAAGGACCGGTAGGAAAGCTCACCCTTCTGCAGGGCAACATAGATTCGCGAGCCAGGGACACCGGCGAAGTCACGTCCGAGGCTGTGGAGAAATTTTGGCAGGCGCCGCTGGACGAGTGCAAGGCTGCGATCTGCATTGCAGTCCATGCCGCGCAGGACTTCGGCGTTGATGACGCGCGTCTGCACGATCGTCAGCGGAGCGGCTGCGATGGCGGACTCCCAGGCGGTGAAGAGATCGCTGAAACGAAAATCGGCGTAGAGAAAGTGCCCGCCCGGACGCAGAACGCGCGCCACTTCGCGGAGAAAGGCGGGGAAGTCGGGGTAGCAGTGCGAGGCTTCGACGTTGATGACCGCGTCGAGCGAGTTGTCAGCGAGCGGCAACTTTTGCGCGTCACCCTGGAGGAAGCTGAGGCCGGGGATCTGATGGCGCTGCTGGCAGAATTTGATGCCCGCAGGATTGAGATCCAGGCCCGTGTATTTCGCGGGCCGCATGGTGCGGGTGATCCACGATGCGCCACCGCCGTGCCCGCAGCTCACCTCCAGCACTTCCTTGCCCTGCAAGTCCACCTGCGACGCGACATGATTATAAAGCTGGATACAGGCGCGGTTCGGCTCGTCCTCCGCCGAGAGCGGCAGCGCCGCAGGCGGGTTCGTCTCGAAAGCATAGTTGAGAAACAGCACCTCCTCACTCCGCAGCCGTTTCGTGAGAAAGGGATACCACATGCGCCAAATGGCTTTGCGAACGGAGCCGATGGAAAAGAGGCGGTCTATGAGGGGCATAAGAGAAAGTGCTGAGGAGCCCAACCCTTTCGTATGGGGTTCCGCCGGTGGCGAGGCTAAAAAAGATGCCAGGCTACTTTTCCGGTGACCGCTCGCGGATTTCTGCGCGGGTGGCATCGCGGATGAGGAGCCGCTGATCATTTCCAGCGCTCGCGAGGCGGCGTCCGTCGGGGCTCCAGGCCACTGAGCGGGCGTCGCTGCCGTGGTCGGCGAAGAGGAGGAGCGCGTCGCCGGTGGCGGCGTCGAGCACCTTCACCGCGCCATCGCGTCCGGCCGTGGCCAGGCGTTGCCCGGCGGGATGCCAATGGACGCAGCGCACCCAGTCACTGTGGACGAGGCGTTGGAAAATACGACGCCCGGTCAGGGCCTCGCGGACATCGAGCGTTCCGTTCTTCATGCCAAAGGCCAGCCGCGTTCCGTCCGCGCTCCACGCCACGCACACGACGTCGGCGCTTATGGCGGGGAAGCCGGCGGGCCATGCGTGCGGCTGTGCGGTGCGGGTGTCCCACAGCACGGGTGCCGGGCCGGTCTTGAGCACCGGGCGCGGCTCGCCGCTGCGTTCATCCCACACGCTCGGCTCCGGCGCGATGGCCAGCCAGTGTCCATCACAACTCCACGCGCACGGCTGATGCTGATCCCACGCGGAATCCAGTGCCGGACTGGTGGGAATGGTCGTGAGACGGTGGCCGTCCGAGGC
>JAYVJI010000113.1:0-3248 GCA_043769435.1 Verrucomicrobiota bacterium | reverse complement strand
CATTTTGAGCGCATCACCTTTATCAACTGGGCGATGGTGCTGCTCTATTTTGTAACTGGACCAGCCTACCGTTTGTCGTTGATGGGGGCGTTCACGGCTCCGCTGGCGCTGTTCTTCACGGTGGCCGGGCTAGCGATCTATGCTCCTGCGGGGGCGCGCCGGGGGGAGCATTCCTTCTGGGGGGAACTGCACGCCGCATTGTCGTTCATGAGCTACGGAGCCATGGCCCTAGCTTGCGTGGCGGGGGTCATGTTTTTAGTGATGGACCGGCTCCTCAAGCGCCACACGCGGGGCAGCCTTGTTTGGAAACTGCCGCCTATTCATCACCTAGGGCTGGCCATCCGCCGGCTCATTCTGGCCGCCACCCTGCTGCTCAGCGGAGGTATCGTCTGCGGATGGCAGATCACGACGCCGGCGAATTCCGGCAAGCTCCTAGTGGTGTGGATCGTCTGGTTGGCGTATGCCGCACTGCTGGGTTACGAGTGGTGGCGGGGCATGTCCGCGCGCCGTGCTGCATGGGCGGCTGTGCTCGCCTTTTTGCTGCCCATGGCCAGCCTCTGGATTGTCGCCCGCTGACCCTGTTGCCACATGCCTTTTCTCTGCCTGGGCCTCAGCCATAGTGAAACTCCCGTGGAGATCCGTGAGCGGGTAGCGGTGTCTGCTGCCGCTCTGGGGCAGGCACTGCAAGGGCTGAAGGGTTTGCCGGGCGTGGAGGAGGCGGTGCTGGTTTCCACCTGTAACCGGATGGAGATCTATGCTGCCGGGGAAAATCTCAGTGTGGCGGCGGCGCAGCTGGAGGGCTGGTTGCGCTCACGTTTCAGCCTGGACGGAGAGACGCAGTTTTTCCATCACCAGCGGGAGGCGGCCGCGCGGCATTTGTTCTCAGTGGTGAGCGGCCTAGACAGTATGGTGCTGGGGGAAACGGAGATCTTCGGGCAGGTGAAAGATGCCTATGCTGCGGCTACGGGGGCCGGGTGTACGGGGCGGGTTCTGAACAAGCTCTTTCAGCACAGCTTCCGCACAGGAAAACTGGTGCGGAACAGCACGGATATTCAACGCGGAAGCACCAGTGTGGGCAGCGTGGCCGTGGAGCTGGCGGAAAAGATATTCGGTGATCTGAGGGAGAGCCGGGTGATGCTCCTAGGGGCCGGGGACATGAGCCGCCGCTGCGCGCAAAGCCTGCAAAGCCGGGGCGCGCAGGGAGTGGTCGTCAGTAACCGGAACTACGAACGCGCGGTGGAACTGGCGGCGGAGATGTCAGGGCGGGCGATCGGTTTTGATGCGTGGCCGGCTGAGGTGGCGAACGTGGATGTGATCATCAGTTCCACCTCCGCACCGCATACCGTGATCCATGCTGACGTGCTGGCACCGGCCCTGCGTCGGCGCCGCGGACGCCCGCTCTTTGTGATCGACATAGCAGTGCCCCGTGATGTAGACCCGGCCGTCAATGACCTGGAAGGCGTGTATCTTTATGACATTGACGCGCTGGAAGCCATAGCCGGTGAGACCCGGCAACGGCGTGAGCGGGAAATAGCCCGCTGTCTTGAGATCATCGATGCTCAGGTCCGCGCACTGCCGCACTTCACTGAGCGGGGGCATCAGGCCTCCCTGTCCTATCCACCACCTACTACATGACAGCACTCACTCTTGGCACGCGCGGCAGCGAACTGGCGCTCACGCAGACCCGCCTGACCACGGCGGCCCTGCATCATGTGTGGCCAGGGCTTGCCGTCGGGCATGAAGTGATCAAGACCATAGGCGATCTGCGTCCTGACTTAAAGCTGGCGGATTTCAGCAAAGGAGATCAGCCGGTGGTGGATAAAGGTATCTTTACGAAAGAGCTGGAAATCGCGCTCAAGGCCGGGACGATCCATGCCGCTGTCCACAGCCTCAAGGATGTGCCCACGGTGCTAGATGAGGGGTTTCGCATCGTGGCGGTCCTGCCTCGCGCCCCGATAGCGGATGTGCTGATTTCCCGGCTGCCGGGCGGAATGGCAGGCCTGCCACCGGGAGCGGTGGTGGCCACCAGCAGCGTCCGGCGGGCGTGTCAGCTGCGTGCGCTGCGCCCGGATCTCACAGTCACGGACATCCGCGGGAATGTGCCCACACGCATCCGCAGGATAGCGGCGGATGCCAGGGTGGCGGCGCTGGTGCTGGCACATGCAGGCTTGGAGCGGTTGGGGCTTTTTCAAGCGACCGCGGAATATGAGGGCGTGGCCATGCACATGTCAGTGATCCCGGAGGATGAGATGCTGCCCGCAGCCAGTCAGGGGGCCGTCGGCATCGAGATCTACGGCAGAAATCCGGCGCTGGAGAAAATCCTGGCCGGCATCAATCACGCGCCCACTTTTATCCAGGTGAAGGCTGAGCGGCGCTTCCTGGAACTCCTGAAGGCTGGATGCCAGACGCCGGTCGGTGTGCGCACATGGCTGGAGGGTGACCAGTTGCATATGAAGGCCATCGTTTTTCCGGATGGCGGGGGCACACCACTGCATGCGCTGGCGCAGGGCATGACATCCCGCCCAGAGGAAGTGGCCGCCAGGTTGTTTGCAGGCTTGCGTTAGCCTTTCTGCGCCACCGTGAACGTGCCATCGATGTGACCGTCTGGGTCAGCCCATTTTCCCTACCGATAAGCGCAATCCCATGTTTACGCTCCATCGCTCGGGCGTGGACTAGGACGCGGTGATTCATGTTTCAAATCTCAATAAACCTAGAAACGGGAGTCAAAAACCGAGAACGGTGGGAGATCAGCCAGAGAGGCTGAAATCCGACTGCTCCGCAGTTCACCTTTTGGGTGACAGCCCTTTGAGCGTCAACGTTTTAATTGCGAACGATTTGGATCGTTTTTGGCCGCCTAACTCTCGTTTTTAGGATAAATAAACGGCCGCTTTTGGAAAACTGGCGAGCAACGGAAATCCCTCTTTCTGGGGGAGCAACCTGCCCCAAAGGGGGCCTGATGGAATAGCCCAGAGCAAGTGAGGCACGAACACAGCCCTGGGTTTCAGGAACAAAAATAGCCTAGCCCTGAAGGGGCGAAACACCCATCAACCCTAGCTCAGGTCAGGGCCGCATTCCTCCCCTTCAGGGCTGCTGATTCCTTTGTGGGGGCTTACCCAGGGCGGCACTTCGTTTGCCCTAGGCTATCTCATTGGGTGTGACCGCGCCGTGATGTGCTTAAAAGGCGAGAGGAACACAGTGCGTCTCGCCTGTGTTGGCCAGCGGTCATCTTGACTGCTTCTCATCGCGGT
>JAYVJI010000112.1:0-4942 GCA_043769435.1 Verrucomicrobiota bacterium | reverse complement strand
CACCGGCAATGTGGAAATAGCGGGCCTCTTTGCTCCGAAGCCACTCGGCATGACGGCGGCGAATGACTGGACCGTGGAGATGAGCACCAAGGGCTACCCTGAACTGCAGCGGTTATATGGCTTGCTGGGCGCGCCGCAGAATGTTTTTCTGCACAGCCGGACGGAGTTTCCTCACAATTACAATCTCCCCAGTCGGCTGGCGATGTACCGATGGTTTGCCACGCACCTCAAAACGCCCTCGCCAGCCCCGGAGCAGGAAGCCCCCCTGCGCGTCCTAACGACAGCGGAACTCACGGTCTGGGATGCGGCGCACCCGGCTCCTGCGGCAGGCGATGCTGTTTTTGAGCGGGTACTCCTGAAGTCATGGAATGAAGGCACCCGGAAATCCCTGAAGCAATTTCCGGAGTTGATAGATGAAGCCTTGCCCGTGATAGCCGGACGAAGCAGCGGGAGCGCTGGAACGAGCGAGTGGGTGACTGACACCGTCGCGGATAAAAACGGCTGGAAGGAATTGTCAGGATGGATCGCGAACCGCACGCATCATGAGCGGGTTGCTGCGGTGTTTTATTTCCCCCAGTCATGGAACCGGAACGTCAAGGTTTTACTTTCCGGAAGTGCTGCGGAGGCTGCCGCGCTGGCCGCAAAAGGTGAGGCGGTCTGTCTTCCTGTGCTGTATAGTGAGCCTGCTCCCGGGACCCCGACAAAGACCCGCACGGCCAGCCCCCGCGAGTTTGCCGGCTACACGCTGGGCTATAATTCCAGCGTCATGCAGCGCAGGGCACATGATGTCATGACCATACTTTCGTTCATCCGGAACTATAAAGAGCAGCCGGCTCACATCGCCTTGAAGGCGGGGCCGGATACTGCCCCGGAGGCGGTGCTGGCCCTGACGCAGGCTCCGGCGGAGTGGTGCCACTCCGCTCACCTGAGCACCGGTGGTTTTAGTTTTGCAAGTGTCGCAGATATCCGATCCCCACGCCTGCTGCCAGGGGCGCTGCGCTATGGAGATATGCCTGAAATGATCCGGCGTATCAAGGTTGCAGATTTGAAGGTGGAATAGTTAGAGTTGTATGATGGCTGTCATCAGAGCAACGGTCAAAGCCGCCGCCCAGTTCCTAACAGATCCGCGGCTCTGGCTGGTCGTGGCGGGCTGTTCGCTGGCCTCGCTGTTGTGCTTTGTGGGGCTGTGGTGGCTGGTCAGGGCCGGGGTGGGCTGGATCTCTGCCGCCTGGCCTTCAGCAGCAGGATGGCTGCACTATGGTCAGGGCACATTAGGCTTTATCGCCGCGTTGCTCCTCTTTCCCGCGACATTCATTTTCCTCGCCAGCTTCTTCCAGGAGCGGGTGGCAGACATAGTGGAAAGCAGACACTATCCGGAACTGCCGCCGGCGAATGGAGCCCCGCTCTGGCAGGCGATGACCGCTGCAGCGAGATTGTTCATGGTCATTCTGGCCGTGAATATCCTGGCCCTTCCGGTGTATCTGGCCCTGTTCTGGTTCCTCGGCACCGGAGCCTTTCTCATGCTGGCGGTGAATGGGCTCATCACCGGGCGTGAGTACTTTGAGATCACTGCCCTGCGCCGCATGAGCGCCTCGGAAATGCACGCTATCCGCAGCAAGAACCGTTTTCCGTTGTTCCTTGCCGGCACTGCCATCGCCAGCCTTGGATTCATCCCCGTCCTCAACCTCATCGCCCCTGTCGTGGGCATCGCAATAATGGTGCACATCTGTCATGGCCGCCAGTTGCTGGCTGGAGGCGCGGAGAGATCCTCCGCCGGGCTGTCCTAGTTAGTTAGGTTAGTGAGGATTCTACTCAGCATATTCAGTAGTCACTTTCAATGGACCAAACTAGCACTGACTCTAGGTTATAAGGACGACGTGGCCGTTCCTGACGCTACCGGCGGGCGGCTCCCTGCTGCAATACGTCCGCCGTGTGCGCTATCTCTAGCACGATGGCTCCACCACCAGTAAAATGAATTCGATGCCGAAGGTCGCCACGTTTTGCGCGCCCGTTCCTCTGCCGTAGCCACTGCGGTTTCGCAGTGCGAATCCCCGCATGTGGTGGCCCCCGTGGATCTACAGCAACCGTCTACCTTTCATCATCCAATCGCCCCCCGAGCCCCGGCCTGCCGACAAGGTCGAAGACCACATTTGCGCCCATGGAGACTAAGGCTGAACGCTGAACTGAAACCCCGCCATGGCCACCTGTGTTTACTTCGGTCCGGTCTTCAGGGCTTCGTCACTGGCGGTCCGCTCTTTAAGAATCATCTCGACGCAGACATCTATCTTGGATTGGATTTCCGCGCGTAGCCATCCCCTGTTTTTGTGAAGCGTGGGGACGTAGTAGTCCATGGCCTTTTGCCACTGGCGGGTCATCAGGAGGTGGTCACCGTAGATGTAGTTTACCTGACGGTTACCACTGCCCCACTCCAGCGCCTTTTGATGCCAGGCCTCTGCTTCGGCAAAGCGGGCCTTATCATAGCGGGCGAGGTAGTCCGTAACTTCGCCGGCATACATCGCCAGATAGGGAAACTGGGGGTGGACCCTGTGGCCGCGGGTGAAACGATCCAGAGCACTCTCCCAGAACGCTTTTCTGACCGCAGGAGTGATCTCTGCAAAACGCATATGCGCCAGGCCTTCATAGAGGTAGGCGTTGTGATTCAACGGATCTATTTCCCGGGCCTCTTGGAGGACGGCGAAGGCCCGTATATAGTCCGGAAGCGCGTCCGATGGCTTGCCGGTGGCAGCCTTCAACTCTGCGCGGTCATAATGCTTTCTGCCTTCCAGGTAACGCCAGTCGCCACGCATCCAGGGGAGAAAGGAACAGAGCATCCATACGGCCAATCCGGCGGCAAGGAGGGCAAAGGAAATGCGCAGGAGGCTGCGGCCCTCCGGGGGGGGGGCGCTCCGTTTCAGACGATCCGGGGTTCGCTAGGAAGCCCAGCAAACAGGCCGCCGTCACGGCATTGATGCCGGTGTGCATTTGGAAATCACCCAGACAATGGATAGCGAAAGCAGAGAGGCCGCACAGCGTGCCCAGCACGACAGCCCCGCGGTAGTCTGAAAACAGCCCCTCGTCCCCACTGCGGGTGCCGCGCCCGGCAGCCTGGGAAAAGATCCAGCCCAGCCCCCGCCCTCCGTGCAAAAGCAGGAGGACCACCGCCAGAATCAGACCTGCCAGTCCATAGTCCGCCAGCAACTGGAGCCAGTCATTATGGGCAAAAAGCGCATCCACCTCCTGATCCCCGCTCCATGTGACCCACGGTGTGCTCATGCTGCGCAATTTGCGTTCGTAATACTCAAAGGAGCGGGCTCCGGTGCCTACTAGCGGCTGGACCTGCCACTGCTCGACAGCGCGTTCCCAGATCTGTTCGCGCCCATTCAGATTTGCGAGATCCGCCGTGACCTTCCCGTTGCCAAACTGCCGCTCCAACACCTTCCAGCCGACGCCACCGACGGAACCGACCATGAGCAGGCTGGCCAGAACGATGAGCATCGCTTTGCCTCCCGCCCTCCCCTGCCGCCGCACCATGTAGAGCACGCCGGAGATCACCCCCATGAGTACCAGCCCGGCTAACATCGCCACTAGGCCGGCCCGGCTGGTGGACAGCACCGTCCCCGCCGCCGCCATCAGGAACACGCCCGCACACAAGACCCGCACAAAGCTATGGATCCGGCCAAAAACCGCCAGCGCGAGAGCGATGAATCCTATCAATTCCATGAATCCAGCGAGGTGGTTGCTATTCGGGTAAAAGCCTCCGAAAACCGCATCTGAATAATTCCGCTCAAATCCCTTAAACGATAGCGCGTTCGCCGTGGGATCGACATAGCGCTGGTAGAGGCCCATGCCGAAGTTTGCCGCCACCAGCAGGAATAATGCGATCAGCAGCACATATCGCTTCTTCGGGGTCGTGAAGCAAGTCACCACCGATACCCAGGCAAGGAAGGCAGTGATAGCAAAAACCAGGTCGGGACGGGCCAGATACTTGACCTCGGACATCCCGGCACGGGCTATTATATAGGCCGCAAAAACGCCCATTGCGGCAGCGCAGGCCTTGCTCACTGCTCCCCGCAGCGGCACCAGCAGCGTGATCAGCCCGCCGCCCGCACACAGCCATAGCAGTGGTGCCCCGATCCAAAAAGGGGCGGAATCCGTCCATGTGGCAAAGACGCCGATGAGCAAAAGCCCAGCAACGAATAGAGTGAGAAGAAATAGTTCGAGCGCGCGGATCACCCGGTCATATACCCCGGGGCGGAGGGCCGGCAAGCTCGCATTCAGACGGCTCATTTATTGTTCAGGTTCGCAGACTCTCACAAAACCCGAAGTTTTTCCGCCTTTATCCTGGAAGGATTGTAAATCCGTATTATTGTTCCCGCTGCATTCCGCACATGGGCCCCTTTTTCTCCACATACTGGCGGCAACTTCTTGAGGTATTCTTCACGGGAGTGTCGTTTGTTGTGGCGTGGCGCTGGCTTCGGCAAGCTTCAGGCGTCCGGCTCCTGGCCATGATCGCCATCGTCCTGGCCGGCGCCACCGTGCTGGCACATCTCCTCGGCTTGGAACTTCTCAGAAGCTTGGCCTTGTTTACGGGCCTCTCGCTGGTCGTGGTTTTTCAACCGGAAGTCCGCCGCACCCTCATCAGCCTCGGCAGCCATCAGCTGTTTTCCACCGCACGGGATAACCTCCAGCTCGTGGATGCGCTCAGTGAGGCCACTAGGCAGCTGTCCGCCAAGCGCTTCGGCGCGCTCTTCGCCTTCGAGCGGGGCATGGACCTAGACCAGTTTGCAGAAACGGGCGTGGAGGTGGATGCTAAGTTTTCCCCGGAACTCGTGATGACCCTTTTTCATCCCAAGACCATCCTCCACGACGGAGGCATGCTTCTGCGCCAGGGCCGCATCGTCGCCGCAGGCTGCGTCTTCCCTGTCAGTCAGCGGGAAATGAG
>JAYVJI010000111.1:0-13353 GCA_043769435.1 Verrucomicrobiota bacterium | reverse complement strand
GTAGCCTGGGCAGACCCCTTCATGCATGCCAAACTCGCGGCAGCTCAGGCGCATGAAGTAGGGCATGGAGGAATGATAAATGGTGGATGTCCAGCTGGCTTGCTTGTCGGTGATGACATATTTCCCAGTGGGAGTGGCGTAACCCCTGCGGCCTGTAGAGACTCTGGAGCCTCTGAGTATGGCATCATCCTTGAAGAGAGTGACGCGTTGTTTGGAAAGGGAAATGGTGGCCCGGACGTTACGTTTCTCTGTTGATGGATTCCTGCCCAGGAGGATTTGCGCGGCGGAAATGTGGGTGGTATCACAGGCAAACTGCACGGGGTAGCGCTTCCAGCCTTTGGTCTGCTGGTTTCTTTTCGCCCCTTTACTAAGGAGAAAGGAAAGCATTTCTGTTTCACCGCGTGAGGCCGCCAGCATCATGATGGTGAGGCCTGTATCCCGCTTGAGCCAGCCCTCGAAGTGCTCATTATTTATCCGCTTGAGAAAATCGGGTGACACAGGGTTAGAGAAGGTGGCGTTAGGGTCCGCGCCTTCCATGATCAGTGCCTCCATGACTGGAATGCTGTTGATGGCAGCAGCCATGTGGAGTGGGGATTGCCCCTCTATTCCCGTGATTTCGGGATCAGCCCCTCGGGACATGAGTAGTTTCACATTGGCCGGCTGCCCACCAATGACTGCCCGCATGAGAAGGGTTTCCCCGGCTCCGTCCCGCGACTGGGCGGACAGGCCGTGGTCCAGGAGAAATTCCAAAAGCCCGGGGGCCTCAGTGCTGATCGCCCGCTCAGTGAGGGCGGCGGCATCTGCTCCAGCTTCCAAGAGTAGTGCGGCGATGTCGTTGTGACCGGCAGTGATGGCGGCGGTCAGTGGAGTGGCATCGTCTACTGCAGCAGCAGCATCCGGAGGGGCACCAGTGTTGAGAAGGAAGCGCACCATCTCCTTGTTTCCCGCTTCAGCATAGCTCCTGAGGAGGCCTGGGGCCTTGGCTGGCGAGGCTCCGGACTCAATGAGGAGCCGCGCCATTTCCGGGTTTTTGTGAGCGGATTCGAGTAAGAGTGGCGACTGGTTTTTTCCCGGATTGGCAGCATCAGCGCCTCCCGCTAGGCAGTGGGCGGTGAGTGATACGTCTCCGGATTTCACAGCAGCCAAGAGCGCCCGTTGACGCGCCACGCGGCTGTCGCCGAGGCCTTCGATCAGTCGGCGAGCGAGCGGGATTTTTCCGGCAGTGATCGCCTGTTCCACCGCAGGCGCTCCTTTTTCCGGAAGCGCCGCCGAGGAGGCCCCAGCATCGAGCAGCTGGTTGACAAGGTCCGCGTTCTGGTCCTCCAGCGCCGATTGCAGCACTGTTATGCCTTGAGCGTCCGGCTGATTGAGTGCGGAAATGCTCAGACCGGGGAGGAGTGCGGAGAGGACCGGCCATGATTTGTTCCGGGCCGCCTTGATAGCAGGGGTGAGGCCACTTTTATCCGGCTGGTTCACATCGGTTCCCGCCTGGATGAGTAATGCCACTACGTCGGCTCGTCCCAGCGCTGCCTGCTCATGGACGGATTCTGCGGTTGGTGCCACTCCGCGTTTTTGCAGTCCTTCAAGGGCGCGGGCATGCTCATCCTTACAGGAGGTCAGCGTGATGACAACCACCATGAATACGGCTGCGCGTGCCGCCATGGAGAGACGGATGACTAGCGAGGAATTCACTGAATTAGCGGGAAATTTGTGGGTGAGATATGACGGTCGTGTGCTGGATTACAGAAGCGCAACACTCACATTTAGCAACTTCATTTTCAGCCGCTAATGAGTTATTTGAATGCCCCAAAGGCACGTTATTCTATACGTATGAACTGATAATCTGTTAGACTTATGGAGTCGTTTTCCCGCTCCTGTGCCGGACCGGGCGGTGGCTGAGTATTTCCAAAGGTGCAAGTTGCGGTGCGTCTCAGTGTGTGCGATACTACCCTATCTCCATGACGCCAGTCACTCCAATACCGCCCGCCCGTGGGCTCAACACTATCCAAGACCTGAACTGGCTGGGACGAGTGCGGCTGAATGTGCGCAGGCAAAGCCGTGCGTTTTACAAATCCATCCGCCATCCAAGGAATCGGGACCGCGGGCGGATGCGGGCGTGGATGCGGCAGCATATAAGGAACCGCGGCCTATGGCATCCCCGGCGGGAGTCGGTGGCCGCCGGCCTGGCTGGAGGCTTGTTCCTAGCCATGCTCCCGATCCCATTGCAAAGTTTTGTGGCTGCCGGCGTTGGGATTTCACGTGGGTGGAATCTGCCTGCTGCGATTTCCGCGACATGGCTGAGTAATCCTTTCACCTATGCGCCCATGATCATCGGGGCAAAGTGGACCATCAGTGGTGCCTACGGGCTGTTTGGTGCGGATTGCGCTGCCAGCCATTTGAGCGTCCAGAGGGCAGGGGAGATCATGAAGGAAGCCGGAGCTTTCCATTTTTCCTTGGCGTGGCAAATGGCGGGGCCGGCTATTGTGCAAATCGCGGCGGGGATGGTCTTGATGGGCCTGTTGTTTGCTACGATTTCCTACGTCATGGTCCACGCGCTGTGGGCGACGTTTCATCGGTTGGTGAAAAATTGAATACCCGGCTGCTGATCAAGTGGAAAAAGTGGAAACAACGATCCCTGCGGCGCTGCTGGAAAAGCTGCGCTGTCCGCTGACTGGTCAACGGCTGGTGCCTAGTGAGGTCGCGGGCCAGCCGGGAACCTCACTGGTGACGGAGGATGGCCAACTGGGGTGGCCTGTGGAAAATGGGTTCCCGGTTTTCCTGACGGACAGGGTTGTCCGGATGGGTGGTTGATAGCGGGGGACGGCGGTGTGGGCGTGATCAGTGATCAAGTTCCAGCGGCTACGGCCTTTCGCTTTTCCATGACTCCATGGACGGTGCGGCTGAGCAGCGGGATGGTTCCTCGGGCAATAGGCGCGAGGGAAATGAGGATTTTACGGTCTGCGTATCCAGCCATACTCAAGGCTAACCAATCCAGGTCTCCCGTGACTCTGGCATCTGCGATCTCACCCCACGAGACCAGTTGCATGGATGACGCCGGGCGGAAAAACGGGAAGATTTCTAGGCCGATAGCGGAAAAGAGCAGGTAAGCGTGCTTGCTCAGGCGGCGCGCCATCCAGACGCATCCGATGGCCGGAGCTAGGGGAATGAGGCTCCACCAGAGGGACGGACGTTTCTCGATGTTCATGGCCCAGAGGACGGTGATGACGCCGCTGGCACCCAGCAAAAGCAGGCCTGCGGCGAGGAAGTGGATGGCCTGACGCGAGCGGGTGAATCTTATTTCTGGCAATGTCATGCTGAGTGGAAAGCAAAAGGCCGCGCAGTGTTCAATCTGCGCGGCCTTGTTGAGAGGGTGGTGAATTATTTGCCGCCTTTGGCGGGCTGAGCGGCCATGTAATGCTCCTCTACTTTGGTCCAGTTTACCGTGTTCCACCATGCAGCGATGTATTCTGCGCGGCGGGATTGAAACTTCAGGTAATAGGCATGCTCCCACACATCCAATGCCAGCAGGGGTGTGCCCCGGCTTGGATTTGGCACTATGCCCTGCATGAGCGGGTTGTCCTGGTTAGGGGTGCTGATGACCGCCAGCGATCCATCCTGCCGGGCGATCAGCCAGGCCCAGCCACTGCCAAATATTTTCATGCCGGATTCGGTGAATTTCGCCTTGAACGCGTCTATGGTTTTGAATTCCTTTTCGATAGCAGCTTTGATCTGCTGGCCATCGGAGGGCGAGCCGTTTCCGCCAGGCCCCATGATGTTCCAGAAAAATGTGTGGTTCCAATGTCCGCCGCCTTGATTCTGCACTGCTTTCTGGATTTCCTGTGGCAGGAAGGTGATGCCGCCCAGCAATTCAGGAAGCGTTTTTTTGTGCAGGTCAGCGTGGGCGGCCAGCGCTGTGTTGAGGTTATTCACGTAGGCCTGGTGATGCTTTCCGTGATGGGTCTTCATGGTGAGGGCATCAATGTGCGGCTCCAGTGCCTCCGGTGCGTAGGGAAGGGGATCCAGCTTGAACGGGCCGGCAGGCGGAGGCGGCGGGGGAGTAGCGGGCGCAGGCGTTGCAGGCGTCTGCGCACCGGCAGGGAGGACTGAAGCGGCAGCGCCCAGTGCGACGAAGTGACGGCGGGTGATTCGGGAATTCATATAGGTTATGGTTGCGGGTGGGCTCTTATGTTACGGCTATGGTTTTCGCCAGCGGAATGATGCGGATTCCATCACAGTGTTCTGAGTGCTTCGATGGCCCGCGTAATGGCCACGGGAGTTACCTCATTGCTAACAAAAGCATCCCCCGGAGCCCGCATGAGGACGAACCGGATGGCGCCTTTCTCAAATTTCTTGTCGCGGCTCATTTTTTCAAGGATCCCTTCGGTGGTGATTTCCCCGGGGAGGACCAGCGGCAGGTCAAAGGCGCGCAGCAGACTGAGGACCCGGGCGGTGATGTCAGGGGAAAGTCCGGCGTGCGCCTCGCTCAGAATCAGGGCGGCCCTGAGGCCTAGGCTGATGGCCTCGCCATGCAGCAGAGCGCCGTATCCGGCACTGGCTTCGATGCCATGCCCGATGGTGTGGCCGAAGTTGAGCAGAGCCCGCAGTCCTTTGGTTTCAAATTCATCCGCGGCGACGATGGCTGCTTTAATGGCGACGTTTCTGGCAATGAGCGGACCGAGTCCTTCGCGGTCGGTGGACGCGGCGGCGGCCGCGATGTCGTCGAACATACCACCGTCCCGGATGCAGGCGTGTTTGATGACTTCCGCAAAGCCTTCGTTGTATTCTCTGACAGGCAGACTGCGCAGGGTCCGGGGATCTGCGAGGACAAGCGAGGGTTGATGAAATGTCCCGATCAGGTTCTTCCCCTGCGAGGTATTGATACCCGTCTTTCCGCCTACCGAGCTGTCGACCTGTGCGACGATGGTAGTAGGGATCTGGACATAGGGAATGCCGCGGAAGAAGATGGACGCAGCAAAGCCAGCGAGATCGCCGACCACTCCGCCGCCGAGGGCGATGAGCAGGGATTTGCGGTCCAGGCCGGTCTGACACATACCGCCGCAGACGCTTTCGAGCATTTCAAACGACTTGGATTCCTCTCCAGCGGGTATACAGGCCAGCCTCGGGCTGAACCCATGTTCCGCTAGGGAATTGCCAACGGTGTCACCATAGAGCGGCTCAACGTTTTTGTCCGTGACGACGACACACGCGCTACGGTCCGGGAACCGGCGGCGGATTTCCTTCCCGCACCGGGAAAGGATCCCGGCTTCTATGATGACTTGATATTCCGATGCGGAGGTATGGACGGAAACTGTGGGCATATCAACTGTGGTCATCCTGTTCTGCGGGCTCTGTTAGGAAGAAGGAAAGGGCAAGCACCGCAACCCCCATCACCAGGGCGATCCAGGCGGCGGCCCCTGCCATGGTGGAAACACTCGCAGGCACGCCGGCCTCTCCAGTGTCGGTCAGACCGAAGAACACCAGCGCAAGGCTGGTGCCGATGACCCGCCCGCCGATATTCGCAGCGAAACTTTCTCCCGTGCCACGGAGATGCACCGGAAAAATGCGGGGAATGTAGTTCCCCAGAAAGCTGAACTGTGAGACAAGCAGCAGGCCGGCGACAAAGACGCCCCACTTCAGTGTGTCCAGCGCTCCAGGCGTGCCGGCATTGCCTTGCAGCCAGAAAAAGAACCCCGGAATGAAGATGGCCGCAGGCACGGCGAAGAGCCTCAGCAGACTCCGGCGTGAGAGCATTCCAGCAGCCATCACTGCCAGCAGCACTCGGCCCGACAAGCCGCCGATTTCCTGCCATTTGGTAACGTTAGCGACGGTTTTTTCGCCTGTCTGGCTGCGGAGGACGGCGGCTTTCTTGATAGCAGCTGGATCAGGCGCTCCTGCGGGTGCAGCAGACATGATAGCGGTGCCCGGTGCTGCCGGCGAAGTGCTGGCGCCAGGCGGGGTGACGGCAGCCGGAGGAGTGGCTGGCAGTCCGGCTTCCTTCAAAGCGACCGTGGCGGCTGTCCCGGTGTCTTTCATTCCGGGAATCATTTGCGGCAGATGCTGGATGGCACCGAATGCGATCCCATAGCAGCAGGCAAAAAGCAGGGTGGTGGTGATGGTGGTTTTCGCGAGCCCGCCTTGAAACAGCTCTGCGATGCTGGGGCGGCGCAGCGTGCCAGCTGCCCGCTTTTGGGCCCACACTGGAGATTCCGGAAGGAATGGACGGATCAATATCAGCGGGATGGCCGGAAGCAGGCCGGATATTAACGTGTAGCGCCATGCATCGTGTGCCCCGTGGATAGCGGGAAGGCTGGGGGCCAGGGTGATGGCATTGCTGTTCATCCAGGCGACCAGCAACCCGCCGATGGATGAGAACGCCTGAGTGTAGCCGAGGACTTTTTCCTTTTGCTTTTTGTCAGGAAAAAGTTCCGCCAGCCAGGCGACTGCGGCAACGAATTCGACACATACTCCGGTAAAAACAAAACAGCGGCAGATGAGCAACTGCATGGGAGTTTCACTGAATCCTGCGGCAAAAGCCCCGAAAGCATAGATGAGGATGCTCCACGTCAGCACCCGGCGGCGGCCCAGCCGGTCCGTCAACCAGCCGCCCAGCAATCCAAAAACCCCTCCAAACAGCGCGGGAATAAAGAACATCATCCGCGCCCAGTGAACGTATTCCGGATTTCCCGGCACCAGTCCGGCCAGCGAAGCGAGCGCTGGCTTTAAAATAAGCGGCAGCATCAGCAACTCGTAAATGTCGAAGGCAAAGCCGATGCTCGCAATGATGCAGATGAGCCAGTGAGTAGGTGTGAATTTTTGAACCATAAGTGGATGGAGTCCCAAACAGCAGTGAGGCCCGGCGTAAAGCCCGGAGTGAGTCCCCCGGATACGGACTTGAGGGTGCGGGTGCGGCTTCCCACTGCTTCCGGGTTGCAGGTCCTGAGTCGGCGCGGGCAGGAACGTTGGCTGCCCGTGTCGGATTTGTCACACAAAGAATGTTGGCTCTGTGAAGAATCTGCGATACCAGTTATCGCACCCTTAATTATTAACAAACATGACTAAGCAAGCAACATCACCAACCAAACTAGCTCTCGGCCTCGCCATGGGCATTCTCACCCTGCCCGCTATGGGCGGCACTCTAGCTCCAGCTCCAGTCGGCAAGGGCACTCTGCCCCCGCCTCCTGCCGAAAAATCCGTCTACGACAATATCTGGGACGCGTTCTCGATTTACAAGTCCGATACTGGCTTCGTAAACGAATTCCGCATTATCGGCCGCTACCATGGTCAATACCACTGGACAGATGGGGAGAACGACCAAGAAAGTGATTTCTGGGAGCACCGCCGGACACGTGCGGGATTTAAGATGTTGATGCTCGATAAAACTCTGACCCTTAATGCCGAATACCAGTGGAATGACCTCCCGACCGCGTTGAAAGACGAAATGACAGATGTCTTTCTTGACTACAAGCCCAAGGGCGATGGTCTCAATTTCCGGATCGGTAAATGGCAGCCCCATTTCGGCTATGAATTCGGTACTACCTCCCGGGAGATCCTCACCTTTGAGCGGACTGCCTTTGTCAATTCACTCGGCATCAACTTTACACCGGGCGTGCGCCTCGGCGGAAAACATGGTGATTTTTCATGGTCTGCTGCGGCCTTTTCCAATGATTCGAATAATGAATACTATGGAGATTTCGACGGTGGTTGGTCCACGCTGATTAGCCTAGGTTATAATGCCAAGTCCGCATTCGGCATCGATAAGGCGGACTTCCGGCTCGACTATTTCCATAGCGACCATGAGGCTTCCGATAACCGCCTGCGCGGATTCGACGATGCAGTATCGCTTAATTTTTCCGGAAAACACGGCCAAGCCGGCCTCAATACCGACGTCATCTTGGCTGACACCCCTGCCGGAGAAGCGTTCCAAATCATGATCATGCCTACGTATGACATCACCAAGAAGCTCCAGCTCGTCACCCGTTACGCTTTTGCCTCCGGCAGCGAACCGCAAACGCTTAGCCCACTGCGCCGCTATGAAACTTTCGTGGGAGTCCCTAAGGGGGAGACCTATCATTCCGGTTATATCGGCTTGAACTACTACCTCCACGGTCACCAGCTGAAGCTCATGACCGGCCTCGAATACTCCTCCATGAGCGGAGGCTCCAGCGACGCAGACACCCTCACTTTCTTGACCGGCGTGCGGATGTACTTATAATGCAGTGCAGATGTAGCTCCAAGCAGAGCATACCTTAACCTGAAGAAACGGCGCAGCCTGCAAGAGGCTGCGCCGTTTCTGATGTTCGATGTCAGAGCAGAGCAGAGCAGAGATTGCCCTTGGGCATTGGAAAGAAATTCATCGCTTTATTGGGATTTGGGATTTTGCGAGCTTCGCCACTCGCCCCCAGCCCGAAACCAAGGAGCTACCTGCCTTGGGCGGCTGCTTTGCTGCGGTATTCCCTCAATATCGCTTCCGCCTTTTCCGGGCTCACGGATTCATGGAAGTCGTCGTTGAACATGCACACTGGTCCACTGCCGCAGGAGGCGAGGCATTCCGCAAACTCGATGCTGAATGTGCCGTCAGGGCTCACGGTGATAGGGTGATGATGATCTGCGTGGGAACGATCGATCCCCGTCTGGCGGCAAAGGTGATCCATGAGGTCCAAGCTGCCTGCCATCGCACAGGAAAGCGTGCGGCAGACGCGGATGTGGTAATGACCGGGGGCGGCCCGCCGCCATCCAGGGTAGAAGGTGACGACTTCCTGGACCTGGATCGGCTCGAGCCCCAGCTTTTCAGCAACCCAAGGAATGGCCTCCTCCTTAATGTACCCGAAATGATGCTGTAGCAGATGCAGCACGGGCAGCACAGCACTCCGTTTTGAAACGGGATAGTGCGTGATCGCTTCATCGATCTTTGACAGCAGGTCAGGCGGGATGGTCATAGAGTATCCTGTTCATCCGCCCCTGCTTCTCTCCAGCAAGGCGAATTTGTGAAATTTTTCACAAGCTCCGTCCGACCGGGGCAGGGGATCTGTCGCGCAGCCATCATTCCTTGCTCTTCCGGGTGACTGAAATATCCGTGATGGACATGGTCCTGTCCACGGCTTTGCACATATCATAGATGGTTAGGGCCGCCACAGAGACTGCGGTCAGGGCCTCCATTTCCACCCCGGTGCGGGCGTTGGTGCGCGTGGTGGCGGTGATGTGGACTCCCCTTTCGCCTACAAGAAAATCGACCGTGACGGAGGCTAGGGGGATCTGGTGACAAAGGGGTATGAGCCGCTGGGTCTCCTTCGCCGCCATGATCCCCGCCAGTCTCGCACAAGCGATGACATCCCCCTTGGGTAGGCCGCTGGATTGGAGGAGGAGGGCAGTGGCCGGCTGCATGAGGATGCGGCCTTCTGCGCTGGCTGTGCGCACTTGTTCCGGCTTGGCGGAAACATCAACCATGCGGGCCTCCCCGGCGGCATTGAGATGGGTCAGGCTTCCCGGCGTCAGCTCAGGCATAACAAATCCACGCAGTGAAGCAAAGTTTGACGATGATGTGCAGCGCCTGATCAATGTGGAACGTCGTCCATTTCTCGCACTTGGCAAAGTCGATCAACCAATGCGAGACAAACTCAATGAACGCCAAAAGCGAGGAGCCCGTGATGAGCCAGACCGGACAGGCATGCACCAAGGCATGAGCGCTGAGACAGTAGACCCAGAGCGAGCCCGGCGAGTCTCCAGTATAGTCGATGCTCTTGATGTGCCGGTTTTTACGAATGGCAAGGAACTTACCCTGCAAGGGATAGTCCGCGATGGCGTGGCCTATGCAGAGCGCAAAAAGGACCGCGAGCGGGCCATCCTTCAAAATACCTTGGGCGATGGATTCGGCGATGATCATGCTTAATGGTTTCTGCTGCATCAGTTTATGCCGATAGTAAAGAGTGTAAAATCAGCAATCATTTCAATCATTTGAATCATCAGGACAAGGGTGGTGCAGTTTGGACCATGAAGGCCCGCGGGCTCGGCGGCCACTTGGGCCACTTGGGCCACTTGGTCGGGATGCTGCACATTGGGGCACCAGGGCTCACCGTCCCCGTGGCCATTTCAGGGACAGGTGGGGCACTTTACACCTCGCGGAACAGCTTCCGCGGCACCGATATAGCGGTGCACCGTGCGGCGGTTATTAAGCCCCAATTCACGGGCACCCTCCCGCCCGATGCCGCACCCTCCCGTTCTATGGAAATTACAATTTCCGTCACCATCATCGTGTTATCCAGAAATACCCTCGCTCAGATACACGCTGAACCCATGCCGGAAATGCACAGGCTCCACATTGCTCCGATGCACCAGCGGGTAGGGTGTGACCGCGCCGTGATGTAGCGGAACACGACCATTTTGGCTGTGGCGGCTCGCGGTCGTCTCGACCGCGGGCCGAAGCAGTCAAGATGACCGCTGGCCAACACAGGCGAGACGCACTGTGTTCCTCTCGCCTTTTAGGAACATCACGGCGCTGTCACACCCAGCGGGTAATGGGCACACCAGCCGCTCCACGCCGGGACCGTCCTCGTGCAGCGGCGTGATGTGAGGATTATGCCGCCACAGGTCTGCGCTGGGCCTGCGCACGTCGGTGATGAACTTCCCCGGATGGCACCGGTGCAGATCCCTCACCGCCGCCGTCAGCATCAGCGTATCGCCGGGAGCCTGATGGTTGTCGAGAATGAGGCGGCGGGGTGAACTCATAACCTGGGAGCGCCGTCCGTACCGGCGGCCCTTCATTTCGCCGCAGGCCACTCTCCCCCCGGAGTGGAAGTGCGGCTTTCGCCGGGTAATAATGGGCCGGCGGGACGCACGGCGCTCCCGGCGTAAAGACGCGGATTCGTCGCTAGGTTGTTGTGGAGCTTGCACGCCCGGAAGGGGAAAAACCGCCGACCTTCCGGGGCGGTCAGCACTTCCTCAAGGCACCGCATCAATTCCCGCTGCTCTCTGACAAAGCCCGGGTTCTCCGCCGCCGCGGCGCGCTGCTCAGGGTTGGCGTCCGGGCGGGTGGATTCTTCCTCCAGATGGTATTCCCGCAGCGCCAAGATGGAGAGCCCGTCCAGCATCATGCCGGGGCTTTCGGAATGCACCGGCGCATCCGCAGCCCGCGGGACGCACGGCGCTCCCAGGGCCGCATCCATCGCCTCGATGGCGTCGTTCCGCAGTTGGTTGTGCCGGTCTATCGCGCGCATCGCCTCCAGGATGCGCTCCGGCAGATCGTCCCGGCGGGCCAGGTCTTCCTCGTGCCAGATCAGGAAATTGTGCCGGTGGTTCTCCTCCATCGCCGCCAGCAGGCCCTCCGCTTCCGAAGCAGGCGGCTGGACATGCCAAAGGCGCGTGAAGCGCTGGTGCGTTGCCGTGATGTGGGCGGTGTTCATGCGCAGGCAGGCAAGTAGTAAGTTGTTTATGTCAGGTTGTTTTTTCGATTTATGCACACCGAAAGTGCGGTCGCAGCCATTGAGCGTCGCTTGGTCACCGCCCATCCCGTCAGAGCAGTCGCAGCAGCGGCAACAGATGGGAGTGGTGCCGTCAGAAATGGAACTGGATGAAGATGAGGTCATGGGAGACGCAGGGAAGGAAGGTGAGTCAACGAGTCCGACTGGCGTGTGGTGAGAGTGAATTCAGCCAAGCTATTTTATCAATTTATGCTCACCGACCCACACCTAATTAATTTTTTGACTACCTGCTGGTTCTATCATTTTAGGTTCTTTGCTGCTGTGCGGCTGTACAATTTTGGCGACTGGAGTTACGCTATTTCTCGGCGGCTGATTAACTTTTGACTGAGTGATGGTCGATGCGATAGCCGCTATTGTGAGTTCGCCTGCCATACGAGACGCGCAGCCGGCAAGTATGCAGATCGAAAGGAGCGCAAACCAACAGGCAAGAATTTTGATGGAAGTTATTGTTTTCATGAAATTAAACGCCAACTTTACGCACGCAGTGAAGCGAAAAATATTTAAATATCAGACTAATCGAGACATCTAGCTTGCTAAGAATAGCTGGAGGCACGACAGCGGCCAACTGCTTCTTGACATACTTTGAAACGTCAAAGTCCCCTTTATACCGTTCGTCTAGCCTCAGGGCCTTAAGAATGCCAGCCCCAAACGCTGCGAGCCCGCCGCCGCTTTGTTTGATCATATTTTTTGCTTCGTCACAAGGAATTCGAATATCGAAAATGATACTGTCGCTATCAAATTTATACTTCAAACTAAATGAATTAACGGTTCCCGTAAATACCCAAGTGGAACCCGGTATAGGGAAGTTATTCAGGGGAATAGGACCCCTCGACTTTATCGAAATATCCCCCTTCACGCCCTGTATACTAATTCTATAGAACGGCACCGGAGGGGGAGTTCCGTAAGTTATTGGTGGTATTTTCAGGTTGATGCGAAATAGAGTCGCAAGCCCTTGCAAGTCGAGCTGAAGGGGGTGCTGAGGGTCAGTCGATAGTGAAAAACCACATTTGGTTTCCGTCGCCGTTCCAGTAAGGCTAATTTTAATGTCTAGCTGACCTAGATCAATCCCAAAAAAGTGGACGTAAAAAAGCCCCCTTGGGTCGAAACTTTGAACCGGATTGTTCCCGCAAAAACAGAATAAGTCAAGAGATAGGGATTCCCCGATGGGATCCCTGTTGAGCCAGGTACCGAGCAGAGGGTGATAGGATCGGAACCGCATCTGGTAGAGTCCCGTCTCGGAGTCGTGGTAATGCGCATGGAAGAGCATGAGCCAGCCATCGTTGTTGGATGAGGGATCCCAGTCGGCCTCCATGAAACGAGCATTGCCGAAGGCATCGTAGGCCATGCGCTGGGTGACAGCACCGCTGGCGTTGACTAGGGCCACGACGTTCATGGTTTCACGCAGGGCGTAGAGGTCGTCATGGAGGGTGGTGCCGGTGGAGTAGCGCTGGCGGCGGGCGATGTCGTTGATGTCGCAGAGGCCGTAACAGTAGCGGGCTTCAGGGTTTGTGGCGGTGCCGACGTATTCTTCGAGTATTTGCCACTGGTCGTTGTAGTAGAAGCGGCGGGTGGTGGTGCTACCGGGCGAGCCGACGGTCTTGGTGATGCGGCGGAAGAGGGCGTCGTATGTGTATTCGGCGATGGTGGTGGTGCCTTCGGAGACTTTCACGAGGCGGTTCCAGGCGTCCCATTTAAGCGTTTGGGCCGCAGTCCAGTCGGCGACGGCGGGCATGGTGGTCATGTTGCCGGTGGGGTCGTAGAGCGGGGTGACGGCTCCGGTGGGGCCGGCGAGGCTGGTGATTTCGTTGACCTTGTTGAACTGGCGGGTTTGGCTGAGTGTGTCATTCGTGTAGCCCAGCCAGTTGCCCATGTCATCGTA
>JAYVJI010000110.1:0-3944 GCA_043769435.1 Verrucomicrobiota bacterium | reverse complement strand
AAAACGGGTGCCAGTCCATACCATGCAGGTGACTTCGGCCTGAAGATTTGTGCTATTCACCGTCCAACCGGATGGATCACCCAAAACGAATTTCGGATTTCCGTTTCCAACGAGCTGGGCAATCACGGAAGGAGTACCAGTCACCGCGCGCGCCCGGGAACTTATCCCGGGGGGTGTTGCGTTTGGTGTCCAAGTTGCTCCATCACCCGAGCAGTAGCTTGCGGCACTAATACAGTTTGCATCCCGAAAGCTCCCATTTGAAACGAAAAACTTGTTGCTATGAAAGAGGGAAAGATTCAACGAATGGCCAACTAAGCAATCGGGACCTCCCACTGGAGTACGGGAAACGGTCCAGAAAATACCATCCGTGGATGTTGCCGTTGTGCTTTCTTCCCCTGCAAGAATTATCCTTCCATTGCCAGTGGAGCTGGTAGCCCAGGCATTGAATACCCCCGCTGATCGTGGAACCCAAACCGCTCCATCAGCGGAAGTGAGAATCGCGCCATTGCCACCAGCGGCGACAAACTGTGCACCCGTCCAGCACACGGTGCTCAGATCACAGTCGCGGGGAAGTGGGTAGCGCAATGTGATCTCCCTTGCACCGGACGCCGGCATGACGAGCGCCATAAATCCAAACACACCATAAATTTAAGTCCGGGCATTCATGACATTGGGGATAATTCGATTTGAGTCTTAGACAACAACAACTGTCTCTTACCCAACAGTAGCGCTCTGAGGTGTCAAGGGTTTTTAATTTTAATGGCGAGGTGCCGACGGGCGATCTCAGGGAGTTCCAGAAAAGAGAGCGCTTGGCCGTTGTCGTGCGGTAGGTCGATGCCGTCCAAGCCGGAGCGACGTTTTGACCCGATCATTTTCCTTTTTAGCGAAGAACCCGCGCCCGTTTGGGTGTGGAACAAAGCCTAACTCGTGAAGAATTGAGCCGTTGGTATTGAAATGGTTACGCGGGAGTTAGTCAGGAGGTTTTTTAAGGTCATTTGTTTTACCGTATTAGCGCGCGCCAGATGACCGTCGAGGAAAACGACGTCGAATGGCATCAGGCTCTGCGATCCCGGACGGCATCGGTGCGGGCGCGGCAGAGATCGCGCACCGCTTCATCGCGTGGCAATTGATTACCGCATTTTAACGTTGGCTCTCCGGATCCGGGCCGGGCCTTCAGCCCTCAGAATAAATAAATGCTTTGCGTATACCCCACCCTCGTCCTCAGGCTCGAAGACTCTGGCTCATTCCGCCGCACCCGGGGAGTTGCCTTGGCTGTTAACCAACAGGCTTTCAGCCCGTCTGAAGCGCTAGCGCGCGCCCTATCCCAGCCTAGGGCAACGCCCTGGGAGGCGTAACGAGTTGATTTTGAGGCCTGAAGGCCCGTCCGATCTTCAGTGATCTCATCTCGGAAAAGTGCTAATCAATTACATCGCGTGCATCAGGAATGTGCACAGCGGGGAGTTGATTCAGTCACCTCCTCCGGCTCCTTCACCCCTGTGGGGCAGCCTTGCAGCTGTCTATCTCGCGCCTGCCACCTGCGCTTGGTTCCCCAGCCCGGTGCAGGCGGGCCAGTGAGAGAGCATCGCGGCGATCTGTCTTGATCCGGTCTCCAGAACCTTTGGAAATCAGCGACGGCGCCGATCACCACACAGGCAATCTTCTTGCGTTGCGGGCGAGATGCCGCGCCGCACGAATCCACACGGGCCTGCTTCGTAACAAACGCGCAGCTCCACGGAGGGATGCCCCAGTTTGGCGAAAACCTTGTCGATGACATTCAGGTCATTGGAGATCTTCCCATAGAGACGGACCCCCGTCCCTCCCGTCTTCGGCGATGGCGACCGTGATGGATTGATTCGCCCGCCGCCTCACGGCGGGCTCACCCTCCGGGCAGCCAAAGGCTGTCTATGTCGGCCCCGCGCCCCCGGCGCCAAGGGCCTCCATTCGGCATGGACATCGAGTCCGATGTAGTGTATGGATTCTTTCATGAGTAATATTTGGTGCGTTGATGTTTTGGTATTAACTGATTGGTCAGGCTGCCGCCCCGTGCGACAGTCCTCCCAATGTGCGGCTCTGTCCCTCACAGGACAACCCGCGTTCCAGAGACATCAACGCACCGCCAATTTATCCGATCCTCGCTGCGCGTCCGATTCCAGAGCGGGTCCGCAGCCATAATGTCTCGGATTCTAGACACTCTAACGCTGATTATCAGACGATGAAGGCTAACTCCGTTTCTTCGCTCCGAGCCGATGGTGACAGAATGCAATGGTTTGGCTGGGCTTTCCTCCTATCACTTGTAAGCCCTTTCTTTTGCTGCATGTGTGGACACCTACCCAAGGAGGCATTGTTCCTTAGCGTCCCGGGCCTCCTATTTGCTTGGTTTCCATTCATCCGATTTCATCGAGAGTATGTGTTTAATCGATGCATCGCCATATTCTTTGTGTCATTTTCTTCCATGATTTTCCTCAAGAACGTGGCTGACATTTTATGGTTAGGCCACCAACCCCTCTTTCGATGAAATGTCTCAGTAGACTTTCCGATCATTGACTGTTTCTACACTTTCATGACCACCAATCTCGATCACACTCCACTAGCCGAACAAATACGCGGCGGATCAATCACTGGTATCCCAGTGCTCTTTCGGCGTTGTTTGCATCTCGACACGTCATGGTTTCATCTCAGTCCAATCCCACCAGCGGCGTCTGCACTCTGACGTTTGGAGCTACTACCCGTCTCGTGAAATGAACGCGAAGCAAGTCATCCTCAGAGCCAGAATTATCACCATCGCAGCGATGCTTTTTGCGTGCGCGACCAACGACAATCCGCCTTGTCGCCGCGTTAGTGCCGGCGAGTTTATGCGAGCACACACCTTTAAGGGGTTGGCCACGGATCGCTTTATCGGAGTTGCGGGGCCGCCATTCAGCAGCACCGGCAGTCGTCGCGCCTTCAAGCAGGTCTGGGAGTTGGGTCTGTTTCATGGCTGGGCTGTTCTTTGGGTTCCCACCGACGAACTGCCTTCGGACTACCTCGCCAACGCTCACAACGATCCAAACCGACGAGCAGGACGGAGGGCGCGATGAGCAATTCGACCACAACGCCTAACCATGCGCTGCAGCGAACCGCCCCGCGCGTCACAGTGACTGGTATTCACGTTCGTAGCCGTCTCGTCCGAGCGGGAGGTTGTTCTACGTCCGTAGCCTCCTTCTTTGCTTTACCCTCGCAGCTACCGTGCTGCGGGCCGGGTCGCTGAGTTTGGCATTGAGGCCATCTGGCAGGAGAGAGGTTGATTGAATTTATTCAGGGGTTCCGGGCAGTCCGGGCATGGTCGGGCCTCCCGGTGGCGGGTAGGTTTTGGCAGGGCGCTTCCCGGGCTTCCTGGTTGGTTAGTTAGTTAGTTAGTTAGTTATGGTAGGGTAGGGTTTGGCTTATGCTGACGCTGGATCTGTAGCCGCTGGCCGTTGGTTTTCCGGGCCTGTTTTCCGGCGGAATTCCCGGCTGCTTTGGCTTGTTGTGCGGCGCGGAGGATGGCGATGCAGGGCACGAGGGCAGTGACACAGCCAGGAGATGCGGGTTAGCCGGAGGCTAAACTCACACCACGGTTGCGCTGCCGTGCTTGCGGGCACGGAGAAACTATTTCCGCCTTCCCCAGGCATCAATGAGCGCGCTGCACAACGCATCTGCGGCTCTGGCCGCTGCTTCTCCTGCCTGATTCACGGTGGCCAGCACGGCAAACTTCTTTTTGGGTGCGAGCCAGGCAATGCTATAATTCATGTTGTTGCTGCCGCTGTGGCTCAGGGCATCTCCGCCTGCCCAGCTTCGCGGAGCTGTTCCCCATCCCATGGCATAATCCTCCGTCGCCTGCGGGGTATGCAGAGATTGATAGGATTCCTTCTTTAAGAGTGCCGGGGCACCATTGATGCCCCGCAGTTGGTCTTTGATGAAAAGTG
>JAYVJI010000109.1:0-3336 GCA_043769435.1 Verrucomicrobiota bacterium | reverse complement strand
CTAGGGTGCTGGCGGTCCCCGTGCTGAGGAATCTCCCGCAGCAGCAGGCCCTGGCAGCGGCATATCGTCAGGATGAGCGGATCCAGTGGATCACCGGCTACGAATTCGGTGGTTACGCCAAAGCCAACCTCGCACTCCGCACATTCTGCAAGGACTTCACGCAATCCAGCCAGATACCCTGTGAGCCTGTATACACCGGCAAGGCGCTTTTCGCTCTGACCGATCTGCTGGATTCCGGGTCACTGGCTTACCAGCAGCTTGTTTTTCTGCACACCGGCGGATGTCAGGAGGTGCTCGGTGATTCCCCCTCAGTCGGTCAGCGGGACGCTCCGTAAAAATTAATATCTCCGTTCTCGCTTTCCATTGTCATTCGTTTTTGATTCTCGCTTAATCCAGTTTTCCGGTGGGTGCCGCCACCTTCCACTATGAATAAATCAACCTCAACAACCACCCGCCTAGCTGCCCTAGATCAATTCCGGGGGTACACCGTTGCCGGCATGTTTGCAGTCAATGCTCTGGGGAGTTTTACCGCTGTGCCGGCCCTGCTCAAGCATCACCAGGGTTGGTGCAGCTATGCAGACACCATCATGCCCCAGTTTTTCTTTGCCGTAGGCATGGCGCTGCGCATCGTCCTGTCGCGGGAAGCGGAAGAGCATGGACGCAGTCAGGCGCTCCGGCGGGGAGCCCGGCGGGGCCTGCTGCTCCTGTTGATCGGGTTCTGCTGGTATCATCCCAGCCGTGATTTTAATACGTGGGTGGAACTCACGACTACTCACCCCGGGACCACCTTCCGGGATCTTTTCCTGACTAATGTTTTCCAGGCCCTAACGCATATCGGCGCGGCCACACTTTGGGTGCTGCCCGTCATCCTTTGCGGGGTGCGGGCCCGCATCGCATGGGCGCTGGGGTCGGCCCTGCTGCATCTCTGGCTCTCCCATGCCTTTTGGTTTGATACCCTGCGGGAATGGAGAGTCATTGATGGGGGGCCGCTCGGATTCCTCACATGGAGCCTGCCCGTTCTGACTGGTTCGCTGGTGCTGGATGCCGTGCAGGCGGCGCAGCCCGGCCTCATGCGCCGCCTCGTCGGCATCGCCCTGGTTTTGATGGCTGGCGGCTATGGGATCGCCTGCGCTACCCAAGGTGGGAATCTGGCCTCCCCGCCGGGTGTAGCCGCATGGCATCCACGGGATCTCTGGACCATGAGCCAGCAGACCGGCAGCGTTTCCTATCAGCTTTTCAGCAGTGGGTTTTCTCTCGCAGTCTTCGTCTTTTTTCTGTGGTGGACCGGCCAGCGCGGCCACTCATGGCCGCTGTTTTCCACCCTCGGAAAAAATGCGCTCGTGGCCTACCTCATCCACATGACTTTGCTGGGGTGCCTAGAACACGTCGCCCCGCGCGATGCGCCGCTTTGGTACGCCCTAGCCATTTCTTCATTAGGTTTTGTGATGTGCTGGCTTGCCGTCCGCTGGTGTAATGCCCGGCAACTGATTCTGCGGCTGTAGGTTCCTAGCTCCTGGTGCGCGACGTGATCAGACCACGGTAAAGCCGTCCGTCAGGGTGTGCGTTGCCAAGGGAAGAATAACCCGCGCTCTGGTAACTCCGGACTCCGGATTCGAAAAAGCTCCCAGCCACTAGGTGAGCAGCGGGTCTTTATGGGCGACGCCTAGCATCCCGCGCCTTCCCCATGGCGAGGGCATCCTCAATGATTTCTTTGCGGTCCCCCTGCACGGACAGAAAGTGAATGATGAAATCATCAGGCTGCCAGTTACTCCCATGAGGCGGAGTGCTGTTCAGGTAGCGTGTCGGCAAGCCCAGCATACGCCGGCCTAACCTTGGCGAAGACAGCAAAACCTCCCGGAGGGCATCCTCTTCAAAGGCCCTGTAAATCCGGTTCTGGCCCAGTGCCCAAGTCTTCTCGAGTATTTGCCGCGAGGTAGGAGTTTTCTGGAAAAGAATAGTCCCCGCACTGGGCCGGGGACCGGGCGCATCTTCCCATGTCGGACACACAAAGTCAAAGTGCCCAATGGCATACTGGCGCAGTTCCACCGTCGGGTTATTCACTATAGCATCGGCATCAATCCAGTGGAACCATTTCCCAGGAAACTCCTTCATCGCCCTGAGCAGTGCTTTGATTTTAAACCAGCAACCAGCCCTTGTTAGGCGGCCCTGTTTGTCCCGTTCAAAAACTTCCTCCCCATACATGTGGTATCGGTAACCATGTCGGCGACAATATTCCCGGTGATTTTCAGCAGTGGCACTCGCGTAGGGCACGTCATCAGAAGCAGCGGAAATCATGACTACGTCCTTGGCCGATGGCAGCATTCCCTTGAAGGCCAACCATTCCTGCCGCTCGTTGGCAAATACCATTAGGCCAACTTCCAGGGACCATTGCTCCAGCGCCTGCCGCATCGGCACCCACCGGTGTTCCTGATGTGGCCGCCCCATGAACTCATCACGAAAGTCTCCCCCTCCCATCATTCCACCTGTTTTGAGTTTCCTCCAGGCTTCCTTCAACCGCTTCAGTGTGTCTTTAAATCCTCCCCCATCGGGCAGCCAGATAATATCTTGGCTGGCAGATTTAATAGCCCGCCATTCCCGCTCCTGTTCGCCGGACCGATAGTCTACACAACCATCAGATTTGCCCGGTGCAGCACTCCCGGCAGCCACCAGAGCCAGCCATTGCTTGCCCTTCCAGTCCTGCTTCATCACTGTCGTCAACCCTGCCCCTACGCGGGAAAATTCCACGCCGCAGCCTGTCAGGCCAAGATGATTTGCGAAAAGCCCCAACGACTCACTGCCCTTCCAGTAGGCCGCCCTCGCGGCCCGCTGCTCCGGAGTCAGTGCCCCGCCGTTTTTTGGAGCACAACACCCCTCATCCGTGCCGAAGTAGCTGATCTCCGCGCGGGGATTTGCCCATGTGCAGTATTCGATATCGAGGGGGAGAAAACGCGAACGTGCAGACACGGGGATGAAGCTCAGGACTCCATGCGTCGCCACGCGGGGATAGACCGCTGCCTGGAGGAACCACTCGTCAAATCCATAGTCAGGCCAGGCCGTGCCGTAGATGGTTTGCTCTCCGCAGCCTGGTGGTTTGCATTTGATGGAGATGTTGCCTTTCCCGGTATTCCAAATGAGCGCCTTCATCAGTTTGCTAACAGGCAACGGCTTGAGGCTGCCAAACTGGCAGGCTAGGATCGGCCGGTAGTTCATCATTCCCAGGACATTCAGCTCCCCCCACGGGTGTGACCGCGTCGTGATGTAGCGGAACACGGCCATCTTGGCTGTGGCGGCTCGCGGTCGTCTCGACCGCGATGAGAAGCAGTCAAGATGACCGCT
>JAYVJI010000108.1:0-9656 GCA_043769435.1 Verrucomicrobiota bacterium | reverse complement strand
CCGGAGCCTTTTGTCCAGCCTTGTCCGTGGCAGTGGCGATGACTTCCGCCCCCGCCTTGACGCTGCGCACTGTATTCAATACCTGCAGCGCTGGCATTCCAGAAAGTCGTGACTTTTCGTCCGCTTCATTTGCCCGCAGCCGAGCCCATGGCTGGAGCCAGCCCTCCCGGTCCAGATCAAATCGAAATGGCTCACGTGCCGGCAATTCTGCCGCACGATCCAGATTCACCGGCAGCATGTCACCGATGGGCGTGCGGACATACCCTCCTTCTGAAAATGACTCCATTCCGCCCAGCATCAAAAATCCACCGCCGCGCACAGAGACAAACCGCTGGAGGAGTGCAGCCTGTGCTGGTGTGAAAAAGGCGCTTTCGAGGTCATCAACAATCACCGCATGATAGCCGAATAAGTCCTCAGGAATGGAAGGAAAGCCGGAGCGTAATTCTACTTCATCTTTAGTATTGAGACGCACCAGCACGGGTTGGTCGTAACTGGCCACCTCTCCCTTGCCTTGGTCTTCGGTGCCCCGGAATATTGGATTGCTGGTTTCCCCGGCACGTCCGAGAAATGAGAACTTTGGCTCACGTCGCGCCACCCGGATCAAGCCGGTTAGTTGCACTTGTGAATCACTATCCAAGGCGCGGTTAAGGAATTTGAACTCCCAGTTTGGGCGGCCGGAGACGTAAAGAATCCGATAGGGTCCGCTGTTCCTGTCCACCACCACCACCCGCTGATTGTTTGTCAGGGTTGCTTCCGGAATCGTGGCTCCAGCATCGGCATAGTCACGGATGGAAAATTGATAGAACGACACGCCGGGGGAAGCCGATTTGATCTGGAAGCGGAACGGCATGACGTCCGTTCCAGCGATGACTTCGCGGGATTCCTCTTCTATGACATTGCCAGCGGAATCGGTTAGGCGGGCGGTGATTTTGGTGCCGATGCCTCCCACTGTGCCGACCTCAGCATCCACTGTCACCGGGGCATCCTCAAATGCTGTCTGCGTCACCGAAACCTTGCGCACGGACAAATCGCGCGCAGGGCCTTTCCCCCCGATCACGACGGGATACACTGGAGGCAGGCCCGCCGCAGTTCCTGGCAACGTCGTGAAGTCCGTGGCTATGCCATCGGTTAATAACACAATCCCCGCCAGCGGCCGGCCACGGAAGCGCTCACTGATGGACTGAAGGGATGCCCCCAGCGCGGAACTACGACCGTCCATGGTCAGGCTGGAAAAAGAATCCACCTGCTGTAGGCGTTGATCAAAGTGATAGCGGCGGAGATCGAAGGAGCCGGCAAGGGTCGTTTGCCATGGCGATGTGACGGGGTCCAGAAGCGTCTTCAGCTGAGCGGAGCGGGGCAGGGCCTCTCCATCATCAGTCATCTGCAGACTGCTGCTGTTATCAGCTAGGATGATCATGAGATTCGCTCCCGGAGCAGCCCGCTGGCGGGTCCATGCTGGATCCAGCACACACAGCCCTAACAACGCTAGGGCCGCAATTTTCAAGCCAGCACCTAACCAACGACGGCGCATGGTGGCAGCGCGGTAACTCCACACTACTGCCATGGCAGCCAACGCCCAACCGGCCAGCACCGGCCAGCGCCAGCTCTCCCCTGAAAAAGTGATGACCGCGAAGTCTAACATTCAGGGTTCCTTCCCCAGTTGTTCATAATAGCGGCGCACCAACTCAGAATAGCGCCCGGGCACGGGATCGCGGTCTATCGGCACCAGCGCTTCATCAGAGGCTCGCCGGGCCACTTCTTCCCGGACCTGATTTCTCACCTGGACGAGAGGGTCCAGTATCTCTGACTTCACCACCGCCCAGTCGGGCTTTTTCAAATCACGCTTTGCCTCCACACGCATCTGCCGCGCACGTTCCCGGGCATTTGCAAGGCTGTTACGGAGGTCCGGGAAATCGACCATTTCCTCCACATCCCGCAACCGCTCGGACCAGGGCGCATAGCCATCACCAGCGATAGGTGCAGAAGCACTCCCGCGTCCACCGCCAGCGGACGGACTGCTTCCTCTTGCCTGACCGGGATTGCCGGGGCCGCTCGCATCCGGGCCGCCTGCTGCCGCCTGGGATGGACTGGGCTCCTTTGATTGGCCGCTGGATTTTCCCTGACCCTGAGCCTGATCATTGCCCTTACCCTCGCCCTTACCTTCGGCGCTGGCAGTAGCCGATTCCGCTGGCGGTTTGCCCTCGCCCGGTCCTTTTGAATCAATGGGAGGAACTCCTTCGTCCGGCGCTTTGGTGGACGCATCAGGATTTTCGTTATTGCTAGGATGCCCGGGCGCTCCCTGACCCTGCGCCAGTTCCTGCTCGATGGCTTCAGCAAGGGAGGATAGTTCTTGGTCTGCTCGCTTGAGGGCTTCGGTGTCGTCTCCGAGCACGCTTTCGGTGGCGCGTTCGATGCCGGACTTCATGTTTTCAATACCTGTTCCGGCGAGAGTTGAGCTTGCCTTCGCCTCATCGAGAAGGTTTTGCTCCAGAAGGCCGGCTGTCAGCTGGAGGGTCTTAGCGGCATCAGGATTTTGCTGGAGTTCTGTTAGCTCGTCCATAAACTTTCGGGTCATCTGCCCATCCCGGATCAGCTTCTCCTGGGTGCCCTTGATCGCGGCAGCATCCTCCTGACTGAATTTCCGGATCGTGTCGTAAAGTTGACGGGAGACGAGTGGTTCACTGCTTTCAGTTTCGGAGGATAGGGCGTTAGCTCTTTTGGTCAGGCCTTCAGCCCGTTGTTGTTGCTCAGCGAGTTGTTGCCTCGCGGCTTCCCGTTCCGGTCCTTCGGAAAGGGACTTTTGCCGGGGAGCCTGGATTTCGGCCAGCTGCTCTGTGGCTTTCTGTTGTTGGCTGGCCAGCTCGCGGGCGGCGGCGCGCATGTCGCGGAGTTCCTGGGCAAGGGCCGTGCTGCTTTTCTTTCTCAGGTCCTCGCGCATTTCCTGCAACTGGCGCTCCGCGCGGGTGCCGGAAGCCAGCGCCCTAGGCACATTCCCTTCAGCCGTGGCCTGCGCGGCGTCCTGCACGTTTTGGCGGGCTTCCTCTAGGGCCTTTTTCTCTTGTGCCAGCTTCTCCTGGCTTTCCGGCTTTTCCATCCGCTGGCTCAATTCATCTACATCGGCCAGCGTCTGCCGCTGTTCCTCTTCAAGGCGTTTCAGTTCTCGCTTCAGTGCCTCTTTTTGCGCCTCGGATTCGGCGGCTTGCAGGGCCGTTTGCAGTTCCTTGAGCTTTTCATTCACTTCCTCCTGACGCTTCGCCAGCTCTTGGAGGCGGCTTAACACCTGACGTTGCTCGCGCTGTTCGGCAGCCGCAGGGGAGGCCGCCTCGCTTTTGGTTTCGTAGCGGTTTTCCTCCTTTGTTAAATCCAATTGATCAAGCTCCTCTTGGCGTTGCTGTTCAGCGGCAGAGGGTGGACCACCCTTACCTTTGCTTTTGGAAATTCGGTGCTCGCGAGCTGAAAGGGCCAGCAGGGCCTGGTAGGCGGACTGCTCTGCGGCTAGTGCGGGATGCAGCGGCGACGGTTGATCGACCACGGCTTGCAGGGCCTCTCCGGCTTTAGTCATGGCTGCTTTCGCCACCTCCCATGCGCCAGCCAATCTGGCATCCGTAACTTCGGTGGCAGCTTCAGTGGCTTGCCCTAACGCATCCACCTGAGAGTCCCGGACTACTTTCACATCAGCTGGAGCCGGGCTGCTGGCGCGGTGCAGTTTCCAGGTGGCATTGATGATTTGCTTTTGCAGTTCGGCTAGTTTGGCGGCGGGACTGCCCGCAGGAGCGCTAGCAGGCTCCCCCGGTGGAGGATCGCCCGCCGCTTCCTCACCCTGGCGGTAGATTTCATCAAATGGCCGGACTTCGCCGAAGCCGAGATCGCTATAAGTGCGGCGGGGTTTTCCGTCCGGACCGATGTCATCCGCCCAGACCGACCACGATAGCAGATCATCGGGCTTCGCTCCCGATTCCTCAAGGCGGAGCAGGTAATGAAAAGACTGCTTTTCACTAACAGGTGCCGCTTTCCCCAGCTCCACGATCTGCGGTTCACCGCCGCCTTTGGTTATGGAGAGGCCCCAGGCCAGCAGGCCGAAATCATCACGCGCGGTGCCTTCGAATACCAGCTCTTCGAGCGCGGAGGGACGCTGGTCGCCCCGTGGAGAAGCGAGCTTGAGTACGGGCGTCCGGTTTGGCAGGGCTTCGATGGTGAATGTGGCCGGAACCTTATTGGAGCGGGCTTCAGAGTCTGTCAGGATCAGGTCATAGACTTGACTGGAGGTGATGACGAAGTCCCGCAGGCTGGCGATGGCTTTGAGCGGATCTACTGTCAGGGCCACATCTCCCATGCCTTTGCTGCGGGGTTTCAAAATGGCGGAGCTGACGGGTTTGTTGAGTTGCAGATCAAGCCCGAGACGTGTGCCCTCAACAGCGCTGGCGCGGTGCGAGTCCTCCGTTCTCTTTTCAGTGAGTCCGGTCCAGGCAGGGTAAGTGAGAATGATGTCCGACCGATCCAGCCGGGGAAACTCGAACACTTTTACGGAAAAATCACGGCTGCGTTTTCCACCATAGCTGATGTGATATCTGAAGCCTTCTGCGACGTCCGGCACACTCCCCCCGAACACTGGATCATTTAGGCTGCGCACGAGCAACTGGCTGCGCTCGCTTTCCGGAGTGTTGCCAGTGATCAGTTCGACGGCAGTGGGCAATGGGTGACTGAACCGGGCCATGACGAGCAGACTGTTGCCGCGCTCAAGAGAAGTGTCACCGGGCGTGACTTCGATGCCGTCCGGCATTCCTGCGAGGCTGCTTTCGGATGGAGCACCGGATCGTAAGCTGGCTGTCGTCACCGCGAGCATGATCGCGAGACAAGCAAGCCCGGCAATACAGCAACCTGCGCGAGCCACGGAAACAGCTCGGATGGTAACGTGGTTCAGCCATTCGTGATCAAGGCTGTGCTGGATGGTTTGTTGCAGCAGTCGCTCCTTGATAAATTCGGGCTCGTCTGTGCTGTTGAGTTCGAGCGCGGTGAGCAGGCGGCCATCAAGTGAAGGCTGGGAGAATTCCAAACGGCGGGCAAGGCTGCGAAAATCCGGCTTGGCGAGCCGGGAGCCTAACCAAACCGCGCAGGCACCTGCGAGGGTAGTTCCTATCCAAAGCGGAAGAGCCCATATGGGCAGAGAGCCCGGCCCTGCTAGGAGGAGGAGCCATCCCACAGCGGCTCCCAGCGCGAGCCAGAAGGCGAGACTCCAGAGCATTCTCCAACCTTGATAGCGTTGCCAGACGGGCAGCAGGCGTGCCTTTAGATATGGATTGATCATACGATGGCTCCTCCGGTGGGTATGTGGCGGGCACTGTGGCCCGCCAGCAAGGTTTCTACAACTAATACGATGAAGGCGGCGGCGATGATCCAACGCCAAAGCTTCTGCCGGCTCTCTGATTCCATGGCGGGACCGGCGCTGGCGGAGTCTTCCTGCTTTGCGTTAGGACGCACGCTCTTGAGCGGCACGCCGAGGCGCTCCAACTCATCAGAGCCCATGGGCGCGGTATGCGATTCCCGGGGATCGGGATTGACCGCAAAGTCACGTCTGAGGCCCCCTGCTGTGGCGCGGTAAACACCCGGCTGGTTGGCTTCCAGATATCCCCCGGAAGCTGCTGGAACGTTTGTTAGGGTGCCATCGGGATGCTGGACGGTAACGGCACTATCGTTAGCAAACCCGAGCTGTGCGAGGTTCACGCGTTGCCCGGCATGAAAGGGTGCGGGTGGCCCGGGAATGATGCCGCCCCATTCGAGAAACGAAGAAAGCAGCGGGGCAAATTTAGAAGAGAGGGCCAACTGACTATCGTGAGGATGCCAGCCGGTCGCAAGAATCAGCAGACGGCCGGCTCCCACAGGCATTTCAAGCAGTGCGGGATCGCCGGAATCAAAGCGGGCAAGAATGCGGCTGCCGGGCAGCGCCACAGGGTCGAGCCGGCGATAGTTCCAGATACGAATCTTCGTGAAGTCGCTGAAACGAGGATCAGCAAAGGGAGCGAAGAGTGGATGCTGGAAATCAATCTGCGAGAGCATTCCGTAGTTGGCGGGGTGGATTTCTGCGAGCGGCACCGTTCCTTCTGCCAGACCGGCAAGAGCCGTTAGGGTAGTTGCCGATGCCTGACCCGTGAGGGAAAGCAGAACGGTTATGCCAGAGGTTAGCTGCGCGTGGAGAAAGGTGGATTGAAGTGGCGGCAGGGATCCGTTGACGATGAACCCCACAGACTGGCCAGGGAGCAGGGATGGCGGAGGGGTGTCAGGAGCGACTGCGGTGACGGTGGTTTTCAGTTGATGATCTTGTGGCAGAGCACGGTCGAGGAAGAACAGCGGCTGCCGGGTATCAGTGGGAGACTCCGCTCCGAAATAGAAGAGGAAGACTTCCGCAGTGACTGGCGGAGTGGTGTAGAGTGTGTTGTCAAAAGGCTCCTCGTCGCCGCGCAGGAGGATCTTCAGAGGGGCTGGCGGGCCTGCTGGAGCAGGCAGATGCACCACACGCAACTGACCTGGTGGAACGTAGAGATCCTGCGCCTTTCCAATGAAGGAGGCGCCGTCAATGGCAGCCCAGCCTAACTGAAATTGCTCAGTGGTGGAGTCTTGTGCATTCCAGACGCGGACGCGGGTGCCGCGGTCACCAGCGGCGGTGATGCCGGAAAGATCCGGAGCCAATTGCAAGCCGGCGTTCCCCGGTGGTGTAGGCGTGACGGGGGTGAGCGTGACCTGCACGTTCCGCGGCCACTCCCAGCCTTGTAATCCCTCCGTTTTACTGCCGTCCTGAAAATCGCTGATGAGGATGATTTCACCGCCTGAGCCTGTGTTAGCCGGGGCGGTTTCGGCCAGCATTTCCGCCGCGCTCATCAGGGCAGTGGCGAGATGTGTGGCGGACCAATCCGGCTTCGATGTAGTGAGGAGGGCCTGAGCGGCCGGTGCGCGGCTTTCAGGGGGAAGGGCGTTCCACTGCGCAAAGTCTATGAGGCGGCGCGGGGTGGCGCTGAAGGTCCAGAGAGCGAGTTGATCACCCGGCTGCGCCGACTGCAGCAGGGCGCGGGCTTTATCATTGGCGGAACCGGCAAGACCATGGCGCTGCATGCTGGCGCTCTGATCCATGAGCAACACGATCCGGCGGCCCGGAGAGGGGGAAGGCATGGAGGGAAAGGCCGCACGAATGAATGGGCGGGCGAAGGCAAAGGCCAGGAGGGCCAGGGCAGCGGCACGCAGCAGCAGGAGCAGCCAGTGCTCGATGCGGCTGCGTTGGGTCAAGCGCGGCGGATCTGGCCGGAGAAACAGGAGAGAACTGAAAGGGACTTTCTCCCGGGTGGTGCGCCGGATGAGGTGGAAGAGCACCGGTCCCGCGATGGCAAGCGCACCGAGGAGGAAAAATGGCGCAAGAAAGCTCATCGGGTGCCCCTCCTGACGATTCTGCGGCGCTGTTGGCGGAGGTGAAGAAAAGCGGTGAGGACGCTCTCAAGCGGGGTGATGGTGGAGATGCTGTGCCACGCTATGCCGAGCTTGCGGCACATTTCCTCCAGCGCGGCCTGGTGCGCATGGAAACGCTCCAGATAGCCACTCCGGGCAGCAGCGGGATCGACAAAAAGCGTGCGGCCTGTTTCGGCGTCTTCAAAGATCGCAGCCGTGGTGAAATCAAAGCTGAGTTCTGCGGGATCGAGTATCTGGAACAGGACGGTCTCATGGCCGGAGGCAGTCAGGGAAAGGAGGTGGCGCTCCAGTTCGCCGGGTGGTGTTAGGAAATCAGAAATGACCACCATGAGGGCGCGTCTCCTGGCCATTTCGGAAATGCGCTGGAGCGGCTTGATGAGGTCCGTGGCGGTGCCGCCTGCGGGCTTGTCTAGGGAGAGGATGATCTGCCGGAGATGGCCATGGCGTTGGCGGGCAGGAAGGTAGTCACGCAGGCCATCATCGAAGCTGAGCAGGCCAACCGCGTCTCCCTGCAGGTGTAAAAATCGAGCCAGAGTAGCGGCCAGAGTGGCGGCGTAGGCGGCTTTGGTCCAGCCCGTGGTGCCGTAGGCCATGGATTGGCTTTGGTCGACTATCAAGTGGCAGCGCAGGTTGGTCTCGTCCTCAAATTTTTTGATGTAATAGCGATCGCTGCGGGCATAGACGCGCCAGTCGAGATGACGGGGATCGTCCCCGGGAGTGTAGTGACGGTATTCTGTAAACTCGACTGAGAATCCATGATAGGGGCTGCGATGCAGACCGGACCAAAAGCCCTCCACGACAACGCGGGCACGGAGTTCGAGGCTGCGGATGGACATCAATGCTGCCGTATCGATCCGCGATGCCGGCGGGGTGGCTGCGGCGTTAGGATAGGATGAGGTGGCAGCCATAACAGAATCGGGGAGGAGTTGTGCCTGTCAGGGCTTTACATGATCCAACAGGCGCTGGACGATATCGTCGATGTGAATGCCATCGGCTTCCGCACGGTAGTTGAGGAGGACGCGGTGACGCAGGACGGGAGCGGCGAGGGATTGGATGTCTTCGAGTTTAACATGGACCCGGCCATGAAAGAGGGCACGGGCTTTGGCGGCAAGGATGAGCGACTGACCCGCGCGGGTGCCGGCTCCCCAATTGACGTAGCTGGTGACGAAATCCGGTGTGCTAGGCTGACGGGGGCGGGAGGCAACGGCGAGGCGGACAGCGTAAGTGAGAAGTTCCGTGGTGACGGGGACTTGCTGGACGAGTGCATGGAAGCGCTGGACGTCGGCCCCGCTGAAAAGGGGCTCGATCCTCACAGGACGTCCGCTGGTGGTGCGCCGGACGACTTCTACTTCATCCGCCTCCGGCAGGTAGTTCATGACGACATTGAACATGAAGCGGTCGAGCTGGGCTTCTGGCAGCGGATACGTGCCTTCCATCTCGATAGGGTTCTGCGTGGCGAGGACGAAGAAGGGTTCCGCCAGCGGATGGCGGATGCCCATGGCGGTAACTTGATGCTCCTGCATGGCTTCGAGCAGGGCGGCCTGAGTTTTGGGTGGCGTGCGGTTGATCTCGTCAGCGAGCACCATGTTAGCAAAAATGGGCCCGGGGATAAAAGTCATCCTGCGGCCAGCGCCGGAGTCCTGAAGAATTTCCGTGCCGGTGATGTCAGCGGGCATGAGATCCGGGGTGAACTGGATGCGCTGGAAGTGGAGGTCAAAGATCCGGGAAATGCTCTTCACGAGCAGGGTCTTGGCCAGGCCCGGAGCACCGGTGATGAGGCAATGGCCGCCGGCGAGGAGTGCCAGCATTATTTGTTCGATGACCTCACGCTGGCCTACGATGGCTTTGCCGAGTTCCGCCTCAATGCGGCTGCGGCCCGTGATGAGGCGCTCGACAAGCGCGGCGTCGCTTTCTGTGGAGGCTGGCGGAGGAGTGGAAGCGGGGTCCTGGTTCATTCAGTGAGTCATGACGTAAAAGATGATATTGATCGCGAGCGGATAGGCGGTGCGTTCAGAAAATTGCTTGAAGTAGTAGGCACTCTCGCCCTCCCGCTCCCAGCCGTCGCCGTTGTCGGTATTATGGAGGGCGATGACGATGGGGCGGCCTTTATCGTCGAAGATGGCGCGGTGGTGGACTTCCTCCGCATCCTCCCGCTCAGAAGTGGGTCCGCCGAATTCGCTCGCGGCACCGAGGTCAATGTTAGG
>JAYVJI010000107.1:0-6663 GCA_043769435.1 Verrucomicrobiota bacterium | reverse complement strand
CACAGCATCTCCCGCAGCGGACGGACCTCGACTGCCTGATGGGTGCCATCGCGGCCCACCAATAACAGCCGCCCCTCATCTGCGCCGTGACTGAATTCCCCGTGGCTGATGAAGTGTACGACATCAAATCCGCGGTGCGCGATCTGCGCACGCAGCACATACTCATGCAGCGCAGCTGGAGAGGCATCCAGCAGGGTCTCGATCTCGATGAGGCCTTCACCGGTGAGATGGCGGAAGGAATGACGGATGCGTTCATCCTCCTCCTCAATAGAGAGCGGTGTGGCATCGCGCGGCTGCGCTCCGACCACTAGAATGCGGAGATGTCCGGGCCGCTGTTCAATAACCTCCGCTGGCACGGCTGCCATGACGCCGCGGGTAAAGTGGACCTCTTCGCTGGCGAGGTATTTGCGCCGTATAGGATCGAAGGCAAACTCCCACGGCAATGCTGCGATCCAGGGCACGTCACAGGTCAGGACGATATTCAGCGGTATGCCGCGCTGCGTGGCGCGGGCCGTGTCGTAGAGCCTGCGGATGTCGCCGGTGAAGAGTGCGCGGAATAGCAGCTCGCCCAGCACGTCCAGTTGTTCTGAGTCCGGGAGATCCGGCACCGTGCCGTCGGCCCCGGGCTGCCCATTCAAGCACCGCCGGATGGTGATGTCTCTGGCGATGATCATTTGGAATCGCGAGCCGGCATCCAGAGCGGAGAGCGGGGTAGCGGGCGTCACCTTACGGCTGTCCGGCTCATTGCGGGCAGGGAATTTTTCCAAGATGCGGGCATTCCCATAAGTCGCCAGAATCAGGAAGTGCTCCTCCTCTGAGTCAGGCTGCGGTATGATGAGCAAATGCAGCGTGCGGTCAAGGTAGGCAGTATGCTGCGGCAGTGCGGAGAGCGGCGGCGCGGGCTCATTCCCTGGAGCAGACGGTGACGGCAGTGAGAGAGGCTTTGGCGGCGGGCCGGTCTTCGCCGGAGCGGAGGTAATACCTGCGCTGCCATTGCGCCGGAGCAGATTATGCACGCCGTGCACGCTCAGCACCGTCGCTGGATCCAGCGGTGGTGGCGGTGGGGGCGCATCGCTCAGCGCGAGCATGGATTTCAGATAGTCCACCGTGGCACCCTGACGGAAAAAGTTCACGTGATGCACCGGCACACCGGCATCCATATTTCCATCAGGGCCAAAGCAACCGATGCGCTCAGCGGGGATCAACGCGCCCACAGCATCCGCTATCCACGAGCCCTCAGAGGGAACGACGACATCATTGGCCGTGGCAAAGAACGCATCCAGGCCGGCATCGATGAGGCGCTGCCAGAGCCTGGCATCGGGATGAAAATTCGCCGCGAGGGCGGCATAAGTCCCGCGACTCAGAGGCCCGCTTTGCTGTAGATCCGTGAAGACGCCGCCGCCCGGATCCATGGCGTGCAGCCCGGGCATATCATGGAACACATGACCCGCTATCCACACGATGCCGTCCGCCACAAACTTCGCGCCGTTCGTCCAGGGATTGTCCGGGAAGATTTCCATGAGGTTGGCAAACTGGCCTATCGTGTCCTCCCAGCGCTGCGCGGAGGCCGGAGGCGTGCCGCCATTAGGACAGGCCACCAGCACCGCGCGACGCAGGCGAAAGCGTCCGGCATTTGGCCCCACGCTCTGCGGACGCTCGCTCAGCGTGCGCAGCACCAGCCCCCCGCGCGAGTGCGTGATGACATCAAACTCCACGCCGCCCGCAGGCAGGGCGGCGACAAAGTCCGTCGCATTCTGCACCGGCGTTTTTGTGATGGAATAGTGGTTCCACGCAAAGATGTTGCGACCATAACGCTCTCGCGCCGCGGCAAAGAAATCGCCCGGCGCATCATGCAGGCCTGCGAATGCCGAGGCTGCATTAGAGAAGGTGCCGTGCAGCAGCAGCAGTGCCGGACCACTCACTTCATCCGCATTTACCTTCGTGAGCCGCAGCCCGTCAGCGGCGTTTTCCACACGGAAAAGCCCCTCGCCATCCTTGGCCCACCAGTTCTTTTCTATGGTGCTGCCCGCGAGTTTTGTCACCACCGTAGCGGCCTTATCCACCACCGCCTTCTTCAGCTTCACCACTACCCAGTCGACCGCATCCGATAGAAATCCGCGCCGTGCGGGACCGTCCATCGATTGCTGTCCCGCAGGAATGACAAAGCGCGCCGCGCCCGAAGCATCGGCTGCCAGCGGAGCATGAAAGCGGATGGCCCCGGAAGGCGTGCGGGAGATGACCACCGGGCACTCGTCCTTGCCCGGCTGCACGGCTATCTCCAGTGGCCCCGGCGCGAGGGCGCTGCGACGTGCCGCACTGCGCCGCGTCCGCGCCCCATCCACGATCACTGCGCCCGGCGGCAGCATCTCTGCTGGCAGCAGCGGCGGCGGCGCATCCATCGCGGCCGGGCTTGCGCCCCGGCGTGAGGGTTTGGCAATGACTTGAGGGATACGGCTGGTCTCCCACTGATCTGGATTGAGGATGGTGACTTTCACAAAGAAACGTAACTCGTCATTGTTCGTATATCTATTAGCCAACGGAAAGACATTTGTGACAAACTCCCGTTGATTCAATACACTTTTCTTTACGCGTCTTCTGACTGACACACGTGAGGATGCCCGCCGGGCCCTCGCGCCCCTCACTCCGCCTCACGCCGACACGGTATCAAGTTTGTCTTGACTCACCGTGATGCACTATGAGAATGGATGGTGATGTCACTCAAATCCAGCTTTCTCACTAAAATCCAGCTTTCTCACTATGAACTGTCGTCCCTGTATTTCATCAGTCGCCCTCGCGGCAGTAGCCTTCGGATTTTCCATCACCGCGCCGCTTCAGGCTGCGAATGTCATGCTGAACAGCGGGTTCGAAGACCCCGTGGGCGGATCACCCGGGAATAATTTCCCGGCCAGCGTGCCTAACTGGGTAGTAGTTCCGTCGGCTGCTCCCTGTTTTAGCGGCCACAACGTCGTGCTTGCCAGCGCCGGCTATAGCGGTGGGCCTGACATCGCGGCCGATGGCAGTCAGTACTACGACATTTGCGGAGCAGCCGGTTATGTCTGGCAGGGCTTCACTGTCGGAAGCGCGTCCCTTGTCAACTTCGGTGCATCGTTCAGCCGCAGGGACGGTAATTCCGGAGGCGGAAGCACGGACATTTACGACAGCACGAACACCGTACTTCTATTCTCGTCTCCGCTGGTAGTCGTGGACGCGAGCGAAAGTCAGGAAATTTGGCGGGTTTCCAGTGCGACCATCCCGGTTTTGGCAGCCGGATCCTACACCATGCGGGTCAACATCCAAGACCCCGCTAACGCCGACGCCGTGTTTGTGGACGTATCACCAATCCCGGAACCCAGTGTAGCCGCCCTCGTGGGCGGCGCCCTCGCCGCCAGCCTCCGCCGCCGCAGAAAGTAAGGCCCCAGACCGGATGGCCTAAGGAGACGCTGATTAAATCGCCCTCACGGCGGGCTCACCCTGGGGGCAGCCAAAGGCTGTCTATCAAATCTCGCGAGTGATCGCCGATGAGATCGCTAGGCGCTTGATGCGCTGAATAAAAAACCCTGAGCCGCAGGGTAGCGGCTCAGGGCTGAATACTTCAAGGAACCAGCAGGATCAGGCGGCCTTCTTTCCGTCCTTGGTGTCCTTACTGTCCTCCTTTGGAGTGTCTTTCGGAGCGCTGGCTTCCTTTACCGCCTCCTCGATGGATTTTTGATCCTCATCGCTGAGCTTGTCCAGCTTCATGGTGAATTTCTTCGTGCCCATCATGAAGGTGCCGGTTGTGCCGGAGACGCTCAGCAGCGCGGCAGACATGGTCTTACCGTCTTTGCTCGTCCAGTTGCGCTGGGTGAAGAGGACCTTTGGCTCGTCCTTGGCTGGCTTTGCAGGCTCAGTTTTTTTAGGTCCCAGTCCGCCCGCTGAACCACCGGCTCCCTCCACTTCCTTCAGTGCCTTCTTGATAGCCTTTTCAAAGCCGCCATCGCTGGTATGACCCTCGAAAACCTGATCGCCCTTGCTGTCAAATACCACCACATGAGGGATACCGCTTCCACCGATGCCGCCACCGTTCTTCACGATGGGGAACTTCACCTTCAGTTTTTTTACCACCGCCTGCACCTCCTCATTGGTGGCGTTTTGCGCGTGCATACCAACCATGACAAAGGGCTTGTCGTCGTTCCGCTTATGGATAGCCACCAACTGTGGCATCGCGGAAATGCAAGGTCCTCAGTGGATGCCCCACAGTTCCACCACCACGACTTTCCCTTTCAGGTCCTCCTTGGTTATGGGGCCGTTGGCGATGGTCTCGCCGAAGGATACTTTGTCCAGTTCACCTGCGGCCCTCGCGGGCGCCAGATAGAGACCGAGTGCTGCTATGCTTGTTAGAATGTATTTCATAGTTTAGGTAGGTTGTGGCGCCATCACGCGCCGTGGCATCCCCAGTTTTGTCTCGATTAATAAAAAAGCCAGTGAATTTTCGCGGGTTGAAATAACCCGTGCGCAAGCCGGGACGGACGTCCCTCACGATAGGCTAGGCGTGTTGGGTTGAGCAGAATGACCATTGAGAAGGGCTCTGCAAAGTGTTTCCCGTTAAGCCCGTTACCAGTTATTTCAAAACATGAAAGCGCGCGCCCTTCTTCTCATCGCTTGTTGTTCCGTGGCTGCGGCAGAAACGTCGTGGCTGTGGCTGGAAGATGCCGGGGAGACGCAGGTGCCTGCAGCTTTCATCTTTGAAGCGGTAGAAGGCATTCCGTATTTTCTCACGGAAGAGGGTGCGCAACTCTCCGCAAACTGGGTGCAATACGCCCAACATCCCGGCGCAGCCCGCTCGCTGCAAGCCCGCGAAACCCAGGAGGCGAGAGGCGTGAGTGCAAAGCTGAAGCGGGTAACGGCATCGTGGGGCTCTATCGTGCGGGCAGGACAAAGTAAGTGCAGGTCCCGGCGGGGCGACTGATTCTCTCCGATGAAAGATTTTCTGTCAGAAAACCGGTGCTGCGGTCAATAGTATTGACGATATGACATCAGAGCACGCCAGGCGCGAAGCCTTTATCCATTGCATCAGCCATGCTGAGAGCACGCTGCGTGCTTTCATAGCCGGGGCTCTCGCGGCGGTGGATGAACGTGCGGATTTTTTTCAGGAAGTAGTGTTGATACTGTGGCGTCAGTTTGAGCGCTATGATGAGGCCCGCCCCTTTCTTCCGTGGGCCATGGGTGTGGCGGTGCGCAGGATGAAGGAAGAATACCGCCGTGTGAAGCGGCGTCCCAGTTTGCTTTCGCCGGAGCACCTAGAGGGTCTGGCCAATGCGCTGGCTGCGGGTGCGATGGCGGATCCGATGGAGGAGGAGGAGGCGTTAGCGCGGTGCCTTGAGGGATTGCCGGAACATGCGGCCCGCCTGGTGCGCCGCCGTTATTTTGAGGAGACCAGCATCGAATCTCTGGGAACCGAGACGGGCCAGAGCCCGGCGGCACTTTATCAAACACTCTCCCGGCTGCGACGCCGGCTGGCCGACTGCATCCGCCAGCGGCTCCAGACTCCAGATTCCACAACAGCATCCGACTATGAAAAATGATCCTGACTTCCACCCCACAGCCGGCGCATGGCTGGATGGCACATCTGATTTGCCATCGCACGAGGTGCTGAATGAAATGCTGAGCAGTGACCCCGCGCTGATGGCAGAATATGCTTCATTGTGCCGGACGGAAGCGCTGCTGGGAATGTCGTATAAACCGGAGCCCCGCCGACGGGCCACACTAACCAAACTGCTTGCGGCGAGTCCGTGGCCTCAGCGTGCCACGGCTGCCTGGCGCAGCCGTGCTCTCCGCTGGACGGTTGCGGCTGCGCTGCTGGCTCTGGGCGGATGGGCTCTGTGGCCCGCGGCGGCTCCGTCCGGGCCTTCCCCCGCTGTCAGGCGCAAGCCTCCCGCGGTCGCTGGTGCGGTCAACTGGGATGCTGATGCGCAGGTCTCCCGCCGTGATCCGGTCCTCCCGCCAGCAGCAGGGGGACTTGCTCGCTATTTAGAGAGTCACTATGTTAGGGCGTTCGCTTTTTCCGGAGGGTTGAACGAAGCAGCTGTGGCACTCAGCAAGTCCATCACGCTCGAAGGAGGCGGCCAGTTGGCTGCGGGCTCGCAGGATGAGGGTGATGCGCCCGTTCATATTAGGCTCCGGTCTGCCCTGCCCGCCAGGACGCTGCTGGAAATCGTGGCCATGCAATCCGGCACCAAGCTGACGCTGTCGGGCAAAGGCGTCGTATTTCAGGCTGACTCGAGCCCCCTGTCCCGTACTGGTTCACTGTCGCGGACGGCGGAACTGCTAACGCTTCAGTCGGCACTGGCGATCCAGGTAAATGACCATGCTACAACCCTGCTGAATGAGTGTCATGAATACGTAAACGAAGCGCTGGGAAGCTCGCTCGTTTTCAGCAGTGCTACTGAATCTACTGCGACTTATAGTGGCAGCCCGCGGGATGTCCGCGTCTTCGAGACTGCACTCCATGCGCTGGCTGCCAACCTCGAAACCAATATTCATATGACCATGAAGTTAGTTAGCCTGCGGGGAGGGCTGGATGCCGCAGGATTGCTTGGAATGGAACCGGGGACCATGGCTTTTACTACCGTGTATACTGACGAGGAATTTCAGTTGGTGATGAGGAAGCTCTCGCAAGCCAAAGGA
>JAYVJI010000106.1:0-4011 GCA_043769435.1 Verrucomicrobiota bacterium | reverse complement strand
CGGGAATCAGCGTTCATGCGATCCACGGTTCCGAGGTGACGGTGGCGGGTTTGAAAGATAATTTGAATCAGATTCGTCCGCACATCATGCATTTTGCCGGACACAGTGGCTATGATCCTGAGCAGGCCGCGACGCCCCATGCGGGTGGGTTGTTGATGCACGATGGCAACTATTTTACGGGTGAGCACATCCTTGCGTTGGATTGGACCCCGCGGGTGGTGGTTTTCAATTCCTGCGAGTCGGCCCGCATCCTTCGGCGGCGAGGTTCGGTTCCGCTTGGTGAAGATGACGTCGGCGACACGCGAAGCACGAGCCTTCAGCGGGCAGCTACTGGAGCGATCAGTGTCGCGGAAGCATTCTTCAATGCCGGGGTAGAACATTACATCGGAACTTTTTGGCCCGTGCAGGATGCCGCTGCGACTGCTTTTGCAGACGTGCTCTATAGTCGGTTAACGCAAGCTGAGTCGATCGGTGATGCCATTCGGCACGCGCGGAACGGGTTGTTCAATGACCGCCGACCTGACTGGGCAAACTACATCCACTATGGCGATCCTGAGGCCATCCTCTTGCCCAAAACGCCCAAGACGTGAGTTGGGCAACCTCAGTCCATCGCCGCCATCGTTGTGGACCTGATCGCCGTGCCTTACCGGGAGCAGGGTGTCCCGCGCCGCCGGGTGAGCAAATTAACACGCATCACTAACTAACTAACTATCTATTCACTCCGGACTGAGTGCCTGCTCCACCGCCAGCCTGGCTGGCTCGATTTCTCCTTCACAGTGGACCACTGGGCAAAAGGTGATGGTGACTTTGCTGAAGGGGCGGGGGATTTGAAAGCGGTCCCAAGAGCGCAGCTCCCATTTCCGGTGAAGGGTGACGCAGACCGGGACGATAGGAGTGCCGGTGAGCCTGGATAGCTGAATGATGCCGGGGGCGAGTTGATAGCGTGGGCCTCGCGGGCCGTCCGGGGTGACGCCGAGCGTGTAGCCCATCTGGAGCCGGCGGCGGCATTCGACCAAGGACTGGGCGGCGCGCTTATTGCTGGAGCCGCGCACGGATTCCATGCCAAAGCCGTGCATGACTGCGGCCAGGATGGCACCGTCGCCGCTGGGGCTGGTGAGCACTCCGGTGGGCCGCCGGGGCCGCACCCGGCGGTGGTAGAAAGCGGGCATCACGAAGATTTTGTTATGCCAGAATGCCCAGATGGCGGGGCCCGGAGCGCGGGTGAGAAACCCGTCAGGGTCCTCTACTTTGAAACGCAGGGTATAGCACCAGAACTTGATCAGACTGGAGGCGAGCCAGCCGATGCACCGGGCCTTGAAACTGCGGGAGGAGACGGGGGTGAACCGTGCGCTGGGCTGGCGGGGGCTGCTCATTTCTTTCGCATGATTTCGCCCGCCCACGCCCCGGACTTGAGCGTGATCACATCCGGACGGAGGCTGGTGACAGTGACGAGGCTGCCTGCGGCTTTGAATACGGCGCCGTCAGTGATTTCAAACAAGGCGCCATTTTCGCTGCTGCGGAGGACAGCTGCCGGCACGGGACGCACGGCCGTGATCCCCTGGATGAGGAGCACTGGCGCACCGTCAACATCCATGCAGAGCGCGCGGGAGACATCCAGCGCCGGGCCCTGGACCGGTTGCAGCACTTCCTGCTTCACGCTCTGGAGTGTCAGGCCGGTGTCCGCGAGGGGCTCGCCCGGCTGGATCGTCAGGTTATCCCGTCCGTCCATGTAAAACCTGGCTTGAGTATCTGTGACTTCTAGGAGAATGAGGGGCAGATGAGCCGGCCCAAAGTCCAGATACTCCAGCTGATCCGGCAGGCTGGCGGCAGGGACATCCGGGAGGTCTGTGAGGGGCAGAGGCGGGTCCAGATCCCGGTCCCGTGAGGGCTGAAGCAGTGCCGCGCGGATGTCCGGGAAAGCCGTGGCGAGGTCCGGAGCGCAGTGCCCTGCGGCATCCAGCGCGGTGATGGCGGCTCCGTGGCCAGCCAGCCACAGCGCGGCTTCCCGGTGGCCTGCCCTGGCTGCGAGCATGAGAGCGGTGGTCCCGCCGGCACCGGTTGCCATGGGAGAGGCCCCGGCATCCAGCAGCGCGGCCAGCGTAGCGGTGTGGCCGGTTGCAGCCGCGGCCATGAGTGCCCGGTCCGTCGCTGCGCCACTGGTTGCCAGCGGGGAGACCAGATGGGTGTGGCCCAGACTGGCCGCCAGCTCCAGCGGGGCAGGGGATCCATCCGCCGGCGTGGTGGCGCCGGCCTGCATGAGCGCCTTCAGGGCCACTGCATCCCCGCCCTGTACGGCGAGCGTCAGGATGTCCGGAGGGAGTGGGACTTTTTCACCGAGCAAGAGCGTGACGATGTGACCCTGGCCATGACTCGCGGCCTCGCTGAGCGCGGTGCTGCTGTTCTCGGCGGCGACAGCGGGATTCATGCCGGCGGTGATGAAGGAGCGGACCGATTCACGGTCTCCTTCCCGCGCCGCGCGGTGAAATTCCGCCACTGTGTAGCTATAGCCCGCCGCGTGCAGCGCCGCCCGGGCGGAGGCGCCCGCATCACGCCGGCACGCGCTCACCGCCAGGAGCAGGCACACGACAGTAAGGCTGGGACGGATCATTCTCCCCGCGATGGGGCCGTGTCTGCGCAGTATCAAGCGCGAGGCCTGCATCAACTTCAGGAACAGGCTTGCTGATCCGGCGGATTAGTGCTGGAAGAGTCAGGTCCACCTGCCCTCCCTGTCCCATGCCTGTCACACGCTTCGCCCCCAGTCCCTCCGGCTGGCTGCACGCTGGTCACGCGCGGGCGGCCTGGGAGGCTCATTCCGCAGCGGCAGGCGGGCGGTTTCTCATTCGCATGGAGGACATCGACAGCACCCGCTGCCGGCCGGAATATGAGGCGGCCATCCTGGAGGACCTATCCTGGCTGGGCCTAGAGTGGAGCCCGCCGGTGTGGCGGCAGAGTGAGCGCATGGCGGTGTATGCAGAGGCCTTGGGCCGGCTTCAGGCTCTGGGCGTGCTCTATCCTTGCTTTTGCACACGGCATGACATCGCGTCTGCCGGTCAGGCGCCCCAGGGTCCGGAGGGTCCGTTGTATCCGGGCACCTGCCGCAGGCTCACGTCCGGGGAAATCTCAGAGTTCACCGCCGCGGGCCGGGTCTTTGCGCTGCGCCTGGATACGGGGAAAGCCAGTGCCATGGCCGGGCCGCTCAGCTGGCTGGATCTCACCAGCGGCCTCCAACGCGCGGATCCGCTAGCCCTCGGTGATGTGGTGCTGGCGCGGAAGGAAACTCCCTGTTCCTACCACCTAGCTGTGACCATAGATGATGCCGCGCAGGAAATCAGCATCGTCACCCGCGGGGTGGATCTCTTCCCTGCGACGCACGTCCACCGCCTGCTTCAAGCGCTGCTGGATCTGCCCGTGCCCGTATGGAACCACCATCAGTTGGTGTGCGATACTGCCGGCCGCCGCCTCGCCAAGCGCGATGACGCCCGAAGCCTGCGCTCCCTGCGGGCAGAAGGGCTAAGCCCAGGCGATGTCCGGCGGCTCTGCGGGATGGCAGGCTAGGCTAGGCTGAGGGCGAGTAGTCCGTGGGCGACATGAGCACGGACTTCACACCCTCCGGAACCGTTAGCGATCCACCCGCTGCTTTTTCTGAAGCCTCTTTGGCGGCCGTCCATACCGGGTCGTCACGGAAGGCCTTGAAACTCGCGGCGCAGGCCTCCTTGGAGGAATGGGTGAGCAGATAAAGCAGGGTATTCTCCGCGCCGGGCTGGCCAGCATCCAGCGCCCAGTAACCGAAGTTCCCCATGCCGTGTTTAGCAAAAAGTCCCACGGTGTGCTCTCGAAAGCGGGCATGCAGGCGGGTGAGATTTCCCGGGCCTGTGGTGTAGGTACGCAGCTCGAAAACGCGGGCCGGCGCTTTTTTCTCCGCCGTCACCGCAGGGGAAAAATCAGTCGTGGTCATGAAGGTGGACTCCACCTTGGCGACCAGCGGGCCGCCCTTTTCGGACTCTGCGGCAG
>JAYVJI010000105.1:0-3274 GCA_043769435.1 Verrucomicrobiota bacterium | reverse complement strand
TTGGCATCAATCGGAGCGACGGTGGTGCCGACGAGGTTGCCATTCACGCCATTCGTCAACGTGGAGTCATCGCCATCGCCGATGAGGCAGGCGGTAGCGGTGAGAGTGCCTGCGGTGGCTTCCTTCCAGAGATCGGGTCCATTGCTCGTGGCCACCGTATTGCCCGCCACAATGCAGGCATTCATGGTCAGAGTGCCACTGAAAAAGTCGATGGCACCGCCGCCACCGGCAAAACCAGCACTTGTGGCGCGATTGCCCCTGAAGGTGCAGTTAGTGAGGGTAGTCTGGCTGGTTCCAAACAGTGCTATGGCTCCACCATAGTCCCCTGTATTGCCGGTAAAAGTGCATTGCCTGAGTGACATCGTTCCTGAGCTGCATTTTATCGCACCACCACCAGCTACACTTCCAGATGCTGAGAACGCCACGCTACCCACAAAGGTGCATCCCTCGGCCTGTAAAGTTCCGTTGACCACGACCGCGCCAGCATCCTGCTCAATGCTTCTCCCGCCACTCAGAGTGAGGACGCGCAGGGTGAGGCTTTTCCCCGCCTGCACATTGAAATGCCGGGAGGTGTGGTTCCCGCTCACGGTGAGGCCGCCGGGCAGGGCGCTGGCGTCGATGGTGAGGGCACCGGGAATGAGCATCTCGCCCGCATTGAGGGTGATAGTTCCCCCGGAAAGGTCGGGGAGGAAGGTGATGAGGCTGCCGGTGGGGGAATACTTCACCGCCTCGCGCAGGGAGACGCCCGCGCCGCCGCCTGCGGTGGGAGTGAGCGAAAGGTTGTCCTCATCGGCGAGGGTGGTGACGACGGTGCCGAGGTCGTCCCACGCGGTGGCGATGACGAGGTCGTCCCACGTCACGGCGCTGCCGCCGTTGCTGAAGAGTCGGACGGCGGTGCTCCAGTTGGTGCCGGTGTAGGGGCGGGTGACGGCGGGGAGCTGGCTGGATTCATCGGCTTCGAGAGCGGGATTCACCCAGAGGGCGAGGCTGTCGGTGGCGTAGTTGAGCCGGGCGACGAGCGTGTAGGTGGTGTTGGGCGCGGGGATGAAGGTGGAGGTGCTGCCGCCCGCGCCGATTTCCTGAACGACGAAGGCATTGTTTTCGGGGCGTTTACCGAAGAAGAGCCTCTCCGTGCCGAAGTCATACGAGCTGAGGCCAAACTCCGTGGGCACGGAGGCCCCGGTGGTGAGGGTGACGCGGTAATAGACGCTCTTGGCCACGTTGTCGTTATTGACCGCGCCATTGGCTTCGTCGCTGGGAGGGAATCCCTCGCCCGGCCCATTGTATTCGCGCTTGGCGCTGCTGTTCTGGGTGACGAGCCGCCCGGACGCGACGGTGGGCGCGGCGGTGACGTTGTCCCAGTCTGAGGCCGCGCCCGTCTGGCCAGTGGGGGAAAGGTTATCGTAGTTCCAGAAGGTGCCGCCGTTTTTGTCCGCGATGGGGCCGTCCGGGTAGTCGAACTGGTCCACGCCGATGATGCCGCTGTCGTAGAGCTGGACCTCGGAGATCTGCATGGAATTCGCCGCCGACGGGGTGTTTTTCACCGTGGGGAAGACGAGCAGGTAGGAGGCGTAGGCGGTGGTGTTCGGAATGGGGATGCTCTGGCCGAAGCCGGTGGCGTCGGCGGTGGTGTCGCGGGTGGCCGGCAGGGTGAGGGTGCCGGTGCTGAGCTGGGTGAAATTGCTGACGGCGAAGGTCTGGGTGGAGGTGAGGGCGGGGATGGTGGTGTTCGTCCCGTAGAGCGTGTAGCTGGCGGGATCGCGATTCACTTCATCCTCGGCGACCCAGAGTTCCAGCCGGTCGGCCACGCGCTGCGCAGAGCCGGAGACGAGGAGCGCGGTATTGGTGATGTTGAAATTAAGATACTTGCTGCCCGGCCCGATGATGCCATCCACGGCCTTCTCCGGCCCCTGCACGAACGGCCAGCCATTTCCGGTAAAGCCCGCAGTGGGAGCGCCCGTGACGAAGTGCGTGGCATTGACGATGCCGCCATACGAGGTGGTGGACGGCGTGAGGATGGGGGCGGCCTGCGCGGCGGCGGCGAGGGCGAGCAGGGCGCTGAGACGGGCTAAAGCCCGAACTCCAACGGTGAGGTGGTGGCGTGGTGAGTTCATACACGGTGTACTTTGCGGTTTTTGGGCGGGCGTTTGCGGTGAGGTGAAAATAGATCGGGCTGATCAGACTGATCTGACGGATTTTTTTACGGCTGGCTGACCATCACGCGGAAGAACCGGCGAGGGGAGTGGCGATGGGGACGGCGATGGACGGCGTGAGGATGGGAGCTGCGGTTGCGGGGAGGGCTAGGAGCAGGGCGCTGAGACGGGCTAAAGCCCGAACTCCAACGCTGAGACGGGCTTCAGCCCGTTAGCGTTGGCGTTGGCGTTGGAGGGAGCGTGATCCTTGCGGCTAGGGTGAACAGACCATGGGGTCTGCGGGGGCGAGGGCATTGAAGTGCCGGAGGTTGAAAGTGAACAGCTTCTGACAAGCCGCTGCCCTTGCTCCCACGAGGTGCAGGGCATCATAAATCGCCCCGCTGGAACAGTTCCGGGTCACGGTGAGGGTCATGGCATCGGCGTAGTGCTGGCTTCCCAGCGGAATGAGCGTGAAGTGCGGTAAAATGGATTCCTGGATGAGGCGCTGCACATCGCCGGGCAGAAGCTTGGGCCGCAGGGGCAGAGCGGTGAGGGTGGCAAAGAGTTCCGCGAAGGCGTGGGTGGTGAGGTATCCCTGAGTCTGGCCGGCCCGCACCGCCTGGAGATGCGGAAAGGCCCGGGCGTGGTGGGGATGCTTCTGGAGCAGTGCGGCCACGAGGGCGGAGGTATCAAAACAGATTTTCATGGCTATTTCGATAGTCCTCCGAGGCTGCGGCTGCGTTCGTCGCGTTGTTGACCGATAAAGGCCCCGATGTCCCAGACGGAGACGGGCACCTCGCTGCTGCAGACGAGGATTCCTTCCACGGAAGCCACGGCTGGGGCCGGATGGAGGGGACGCAACTTGATGCCATCTGGTTCCAGCGTGATCTCCAGCTCATCCCCCGCTTGGAGGGAAAAGCGATCCCGAAGGCTTTTCGGGACCACAAGGCGGTTCATTTTATCGAGAGTTAAGGTCATGGCTGGAAAATTGCCATTTGGCATCAAAATTGTCAATATTGATTTTTGGATGGCCCGGTTGGAGTTAAGTTGGAGTTAAGTTGGAGTTCGGGCTTTAGCCCGTCTGCGTTGGAGTTCGGGCTTTAGCCCGTTTCGTTTTTATTTTAAACAGGGAAAGGAAGGCG
>JAYVJI010000104.1:0-1779 GCA_043769435.1 Verrucomicrobiota bacterium | reverse complement strand
CTGAGTTTTTCCTGACAATAATCCGGGCAGCCGTCAGGTCATAGGCGCTTTCCTTGTTGAATTTGAAAAGAGCGTTCAGTTGCGCTAGCTGTTGATTGGCTTCTGCCAATTGCTGGCCGGTCAGCTTCAGTCGGTCATTCTCCAGGGTTAGCCGCTCATTTTCCAGCTTCAGGAGGGCGGCTTCCGGGGTCGCTTCCTGGGAACTGGTGATCTTTTCCTGCACTCCCGCGCCGGCCCGGGTGAAGGGGGAGAACAAGGACGTCACCCTGCTCTGAATCCCGCGCGTGGTTTCTGTATCGAATGTGAACACCCAGCCAAGGGCGGCCAATACGATGAAGAGAACAAAAAAGTTGAATCGTCTCACAACACGCCTGGAAGTGCGGGGTTAGGGGGGCAGGCCGGCTCAGCGGCCTTTGCTCAGGAGTCAGTGGTGGTTACCTTGCGGAGGAACGCCAGCTCGCTCAGCACCTTGCCGGTGCCTTCTGCGACAGCACTCAGGGGATCTTCCGCGACGTGTACTGGCAGGCCAGTTTCCTCGGAAAGCAATTTATCCAGGCCACGCAACAATGCACCGCCCCCGGCAAGAACGATACCCCGGTCCACCAAGTCAGCCGCCAACTCAGGCGGGCAACGCTCCAGAGTGACGCGCACGGCGTCGATGATGCTATTCAAGGGCTCCAACAGGGCCTCCCGGATTTCCTGTGAAGTAACGCTGATCGTTTTAGGAAGACCGGCTACCATGTCACGCCCTTTGACTTCCATGGTGACTTCCTTGGGCATCGGGTAAGCGGATCCCACCCGGATCTTGATATCTTCTGCCGTGCGCTCGCCAATCATCAGATTGTAGGCCCGTTTCATGTATTGAACGACGGCTTCATCCAGCTCATCACCGGCGACCCGCACACTGCGGCTGTAAACAATCCCGCTCAGGGAAATAAGGGCAACCTCCGTGGTGCCTCCGCCTATGTCGACAATCATGTTTCCACTGGCCTCCTGCACCGGCAAGCCTACCCCGATGGCCGCCGCCATGGGCTCCTCGATCAGGTAAACCTCGCGCGCTCCAGCCATGGTGGCGCTTTCCTTCACCGCACGTTTTTCCACTTCCGTAATGCCGCTGGGCACGGCGATGACGACACGGGGCCGGGCGGTCCAGCGGCGGTTATGCACCTTGCGAATGAAGTGCCTCAGCATGGCTTCGGTCACTTCAAAATCTGCAATCACCCCGTCCTTCAGAGGCCGTATGGCGACAATATTTCCGGGGGTGCGGCCCAGCATTCGTTTAGCATCATCCCCTACTGCCAGCACCTCCATGGTGCCAGCTTTCACCGCCACCACAGATGGCTCACGGAGCACAATGCCGTGGTCCTTTACGTAGACCAGCGTATTTGCAGTGCCCAGGTCGATGCCGATATCATTGGAAAACCAGCCAAAAAGTTTTGCGAACATGAAGTAAAGTCACAGGAAAAAGTTGAAAAATGGGGGAAAAGTGGTGTCTAACACCCCGCTGGTTTGCTTAGGCTGCAGGGTGATTTCCGATAACCCCATGCAGTGGTCGCACATTTGGTCGTCTCCCTTTTGTAAAGATGAGTTGTTGGGGTGTGCGCCCGCTTGGCACAGGGCGGAAATATTTCTTTACACAACGTTCACTTTCAAAGTCGGTCAAGGGAAATATATCCAAAATCCGCTCAAAGAGGTAACTTTTCCGCAAAGCTTTAGTATTCTGTAATCGGGAAAATAGTTACAAATATTTCTTGAAATTATGGTAAATGACACTATAAT
>JAYVJI010000103.1:0-8697 GCA_043769435.1 Verrucomicrobiota bacterium | reverse complement strand
GTTGAGTCCTTGGCCCGTGGGGGAATCTCGAACGGGTAGGGACAGGCCAGTAGGTGGTCGATCAGTCCCTGATTTGGGCGATGCGAGATGCGTCGAAGCGTGATGGTGTCCTCGTCCTCGATGAACACCTCAAAATCCTGCCCCGGCTCCAAATGGAGTTGCTCCCGCACCGCACTGGGCAGGACGATTTGGCCTTTTTTCGAGAGAACGGTGGTCATGGTGGGAAAATCTTACGCGGGGAATTGGGTTTCGCCAAGAGTATTCGGAGGGGCTGAGCGAGAATTCTCACCAGTCGCAGCCCGCGACCGTGAACAGGCTACCGATTTGCGATAGCGCTCGCCCAATCTGCAAAATTGGTCTGCCTTGCAAACCGTCACCACCACCGCTGGCGGCACTGCGGGCCACACAGATGGGGCACCCCTGCAGAGTCGGGGATTCTATCGCTTCGTGCTCCCGTAGCCAGTGGGTATTTTTCAAAAACTAAGGCTATCAACTGAAGCTATCAAAGCTATCGACCAAACCTATCGGTCAGACCAATTATTCCAAGCGAAGCCCAGCTCCAGCCGACCAACTGGGGACTCTGGACCTTCGGTGCCTTCGATTCCAAACAGCGTCGAATTCGTCAACGACTTCGCCCGCGCCCAGCTTCCAGTCTCGTGGCATGGTCCGGGTTTGGAAAGAACGGAGATCGGCAAGGACAAGCTCACGCATGAACCGAAATGACCCGACGCCATCTTCATGCACATCACTGACGACAGATAGATTGAGGATAGAAAAATGAAAAATGAAGACAGCGACTTTGAATTTTTTGTTTCGCCGGAGCCTATTCGCTATTTTTCTTTCCCTCATCTTTCTGTCGTCCGCCTTCGCCAAAGACCCGTTGCTATCGGTGGACGGCGCGAGCTGCTTTTGGACAATGTCATGCCCGAGCGCATGGTAGGCGGGGAGCACGCACCCGCTCCCAACATTTTGCCCTCTGCTGTCTATCTGGACTGGCATGTTAACCAAGCCAGCATGTTACCATTGCTCCAAGAAATAGCACCGTCAGCGTTCGGCAATGTCCTGACCGAAATCGGATCCTTCATACTTCATACTTAATCCTTCATACTTAAAATTCCTCGCTTCCAGCGAGCTTGGACGGAGGCCAAGCGGTCAGGTGAAAGCCCAGTCACGAAGGTGAGACTGGTGGAAACGAGGTCGGGATCAATGAGCTGGGGACGTAGCAGTTCCGTCAAGAATACCATGTCCTTTTCCCTTCCGGCGATTAGTTTGGCCACGGCTAGGTCATGCATTTCCAAGCACCAGCCGGTGCAGCCTCTGGTGTTCACGTTCTTGATAGGAACCAGCCGCGACTTCCAGTCCTCTGGTAGAATAGCTGTATCTTCTGCCACGCCGTGGGCATAATAGCCAAAGGTCGCATGAAAAAGCGACAGCTCGCCGATGGCACCATCGATCAAAATCGCGTCCTCTGGCTTCTGCAGGGGGAAAACGTCTGCTTTCATTGATCTCAACAAGCTCGCCGGGGCGTCGGGATAGCTTCCCAAGATCGCCTGGCTCCCGATGATGATGATGTCCTCGCAATCCGCGTTGCCAGCCGATGCTCGGATGATGTGCTCCAATTAGTGCCGATTCATGAGCTGCTGGTTGGTCGATGGAATTTCTTGAGAATAGCCACCCGTTCCGCAGTGCTGAGAATGCCCGCGAAGGGGGGCCCCAGAATTTCCAACCACTCGTCAAAGGCGGGAAAAAGACTGGCTGGAGCCGTGCTCCCCCACCTCTGGAGGTTAGCCTTCGCCCGCTCGATCAGAGTGGGGTTAGCTTCCAGCCTACGGCCAATAGCCTCATGAAACGCCAGACTCCGCTCATCCACGATGTCATGGCCCCGCAGCTCAGCAGCGGCGGGCATTGGTTGCGATGGAAATGGAGGTGAAAGTTGCATTTTGAGTCAAGTAGGACATATTAAGTAGGACATATTAAGTAGGACATATTAAGTTGGACATTTTAAGTATGAATGTTGGAGTTCGGGCTTCAGCCCGTCTCGCATCTCTAGCGCAGCGGCCTAAAGGCCGAACTCCAACGGCGGAATAACAAAGCAGAGTGAAGCGCCGCCAGAGTATTTATTGCGGGGACCATATCCTGACCGCCCCCGGACTGGCGGATCTGGGCTTGGAAGGTGCTCTTTCCGCACCGCCTCAGCCCGGTCAGCACCATGGCATGAGATGCCTAGCTCCCACCCCACCCCGGCATTCCATGGCGTTTAACCTCCCCTGCAGGTGCCCGTGGCAGCGCAGGTTGGTTCAAGACAGAACGCAGCGTTTCCCTCAATATCATGCCCAAATTTTAGGATCGAGTTTGCAGTTGTGCAAGTATTGTGAACACTGGTGAAGAGGTTTAAAATCACTGGCATCCCATAGGAAGAGAGCCGAGCGGGCGGGATTTGCAAAAAAATGGGGTGACTGGGCGGCAGTGATGTGATGGCTTGGTGCTGTCATGACATCCAAATCAAAACAGTCATCTGCCGCGTTTAAAATATGAAGTATGAAGTATGAAGTATGAAATATGAAATATGAAATTTGAAGTATGAAATATGAAATATGAAGTATTAAGTATGAAGTATGAAGCAGGCTGGCGGGCCTCAAGATGCTAGCCCAGGGCTGAGCGAAGCGATGCCCTAGGTGTGGACGGTGAGAAAGGTTCGGCCTCAACCGCATCGCGTCCGCTTGTTGCTAGTGCCGTTGTCTGGGCCGAGGTGCGGGCGTTTTTCCGCGACGATCCGAGTTTTCTCCATAGGGACGTAATCCGAAGCGCTGGCCACGTGTCACTTTCATCGCCCGCTTCGGTGGCCTACCCACGTAGATCAGGTCATGCTTCATCCGCCCCCGCTCGATTCCAGCTATCACCTCGTTCGGCATCCACAGTCCGCAGGCATTCGCCCAAGCCGCCAAAACCATGTGCGGCCTCGCTCAACGTCACGTGAAGGACTTTGAGAGGTTTGCCTTCGTGAAGGTGTGGAATCTACTGGATTGACGAGTTGATACCATTCAAATGTGAATGTAAATTAGGCATCATGACACGCACGCAAATTCAATTTCCCGACCCACTCTACCTGCGGCTCAAAACCATCGCCGAGCAGCAAGACTGGTCGCTCGCCGAAGTCATGCGCAAAGCCGCCGAACACTTTGTTGCCCGGTTTCCAGACGGGCCAAAACCCCGCGCCACGTGGAGTTTCCCCACACTCGATTGTGGAGGTGATTTCCTCACCGACCCTGCCGCGCTCCGGCCCGAGGCCGACGCCATCGCCCAACGCTCGCCCGCATGATTCTCTCCGCCGATACCAACCTCTTCCTCTATGCGGCCAACCCCGCCTCGCCCCATCACCCCCATCACCCCGCCTCGCAGAAGTTTTTCGCCCATGAAGCCTCTGGTCAGCAGCGATTCCTCCTCTGCGGCCTCGTCCGCGTAGAAATCTACTTGCAACTGCGGAACCCTGCAGTCCCCGCCAAAGAAGCCGCCGCCTTCTGCGAAGCCCTGCGCTCGAATCCAGCATGGGAATGCGCCGACTACGAACCCGACATCGCCCCACCCCTCTGGAAATGGGCCGCCAAAACCAACACCGGTTTCCGGCACATCATAGACGCCCGCCTCGCCCTCACCCTCCGCCACCACGGCATCACCCACTTCGCCACCGCCAACGTGAAAGACTTCAAGGGATTTCGGTTTGAGGAAGTGTGGAATCCAATCTTGGAGGAATAGCGGACGCAACTGCCAAGACCCAATATTCAACACCCGCAAGACTTGCCGTCGGCATCCGGGGTGAAGCCGGGCAGGTGACGAAATGCAGTTGGGCCGCGCCCGCAGTGCCAACTGTTTCCAAGCTCACCACTTGCGAGTAGCGGATGCGGTTGTTGTATTTCTTGTGTTGAGTGCGGAGCCCCTTGTGTTGCGACTCACTGGTGGGTGGCTTTTATTTATAAATACGATGTCGCGCCGGAATTTTCAGCTCGTCCTCACCAAGGCCGAGACCGCGATTTCGTTCAGATCAAAAACGGACCCCTTCGATGTGGACATGGAATTGCTAGCAGAATTCACCAGCAGGTACGCCGCTCTAAGGCTCAACCGCTATTCTTCTCTCTCGATCAGGCAAGATAGCGGATTGATGGTAGAAAAGAGCCGACGGGAAATGATCATTAGCCATGATACCTCCTGCACTACCACCCTCTCCGCAAGTGTGCCCAGCCTGCGGCCATAAACTCTCGTCTATTGCCGCGGCTGGGCTTGCGATAATGGGCGCGCACCGGGCCTTCACTCGCCCAGTTCGCCCAGCCGGAGCCGGTAGAGCGCTCGGTCTTGATTGGGATTGATGAGCACGGATTGTTCCCGGCCATCGCCGTAAATCTGCTGCACTGGCGCCCACTCATCCAGCGAGCCGCTTTGCTCGATCTGGCCGACGAAACCCTGCGGCACCGCAAAGACTAGGGCCAGCAACCCCGGCCCGCCATCGGATGTGTTGGGCGCGAGGAGTTCCAGCGGTGGCAGCGTCTGCCCCGCGAAAACAGCCAAGGGCGCTGCAGCATCCACCACGCCGTTTTCGAACTCGATCTCTCGCTCCAGCGTCCAGTAACCCTCGGCGGGAAAATTCAGCGTGAACGAGGCCGGAAGCCGGTCAAAGACGGCCACTTGGAGGCGTTCGGAGTTGTTGCTGATGAAGACGCGCACGATGCCGACGATTTCCTCACCCGCAGCAGGCAGAAGGGTGACCGGGATTTGCTCGCCTTGGGCCACGACCGTGCCGGAGCCGATGCCGATGGGATCGGCCACCCACAGCCAGCGGGGCAGGACGCGTTGGACGGGAATGCGGCAGCATTCGCGGAAGAGGTCGTCCCAAGCGATCATGTCGAATGTCAGGTCCGGACAGCCGGGCGCAGGCGTAAAGCTGAGGGTGATGGTGCGCCAAGTGGTGTCGTTGGGGGCCACGGGCGGGTCGAACCCCATTGATCCAGGGGTGAGCGTGCCGCACCGCGGGGAGAAGGTGAAGCTGCGGATGGGCAGACCTGAGTTGTTGCGCCACTGAAAACTGAACTGGAATGTGCCGTTGGGGGTGCAGGTGACCACTTCGTTGCGGATGAAGACGCAGCAGGCGGGAAGGTCGAAGCAGAGCGGCTCTGCACAGCAGATGTCGGGATTCGGGGAATGAGCTGCGACGAACATGCAGAGTCGCCGTCCAGCCCACGCTTGGGCACCGGAGAGCACGAATTCGACGGTGCCCACCTCCCCGGGACGGATCGCAGGATCGAGTAGGACCTCTCTGGGGGAGGCCGTCACCCCGGCTGGCAGGTTGGGGAAGGTGATTTTCGCCATCGGCCAGGCGGCTTGGTTCCGCAGAGTGAGACGTACGCGGTAGGTCCCGTCGGCCTCGCACTGGGCTTGCGTCGCCACTTGGTGGATACAGCAGCGGTTGAATGCCGCTACGTCGCCGACTTGGTATTTGTCCCCGGTGTTGGCGTTGTTGTCGTAGTCGATGTAGTAATCGGTCGCGCCGTTCGGGGCCAGGTAGTGGCCGGCCCCATAGCATCGGAACCAGTTGGTGCCTGGAGCTGTCAGCGTGTGAAAATCGCCCGTGACCCAGTAATTGCCCGCGCAGTCGAAATCGGCCCCGCCCGCTGAGTTGCGGAGCGTACGGATGTCGCCGATGGGCGGCTGGCCCGCAGCTCCGGGGCGCAGCACCCAAGTGCCAGCGGCACTCTGCCGGTAGAGGGACGCGCCCGAATCATGCGCGCTGCTGGTGATGATCATGGCCCCGCCGGAGGCCGCACGGAAGACCGTGCGCTCGGCGGCCAGCATTTCGCCATGGCGGGAAAAGGCGATATCGGAGATCATCGGACGCGCACCCTGATGATTGGCGACTGGAAAGCCCTGACCCATTCTTCCGGTGAAATCCACTTCCCGCCGCGGCGGCGTGGGCGAACCGGGAAGGACATCCGCCGCGCCGGTGGCAGACACGATTCCGGCGGACCAGATTTCGTTGACCCAGGCCGTGCCAGCAGGCTCGGCAACGCCGTAGTAGAGCCGTCCATTGAAAACCTGCAGTCCCCAGACCAGGCGCCCGAACGCCGTGTGGCCCGGCGTGCCGGTGTCGGCCAGCGCCGCCCGCCCGGCCAGCCGCAGCCGACCTTGGGTGCCGTGATCGTAGAACTGCGTGGGGACGCCTGCTGCCGAGACGGCCCAGATGATCCCAGTATCAAGGTCCGAGACAAACAAGCGCCGCCGGGCCGATTCGTAGCATATATTGCCGAGGGAAGCGGGCTTGATCGCTCCAGGGATGTCGGCAAAGGCGGTCACCCTGCCCGTGAGCCCGTCCGCCCGGAAAATCCTCGCGGGGTTGGGCGGCCGGGTCTGCGGGTTGCCGGTGCCGTCGAGATAGATCCCCGTGGTACTGAAGAAAACATTGGGCGGCGAGGCATCATCGAGCGCCACGCCGAAAACTTGGTTCCCGCCAAAGACAGCCAGAGTCCAATCGTTGGGCACAGCGGGGCCCGTGTAGCCGGGCGGCATGCCGAAGTTGTTCCAGACCGCCCCGCCGGTGGCTCCAGCAGGAGGATTGCGCAGATCCATCGACATGGCGACATGGGGCGCGGCGGCGTCTGCGAAACAGGTGACCACGACTGCACCCGGAGCCAGCGGCCACTGGGCAGGGGAAGGTGCGGCAGTGAATGCGAGCCCGAAGGCAGCAGCGAGGACGCTCCGCCAGCGGGCGGGGCGCGAGGAACGGGAGTTATGAGTCTGTGAGTTCATATAGAGGCAGCATAAGGTTAGTTGTTGAGTCGAGCGGCGACGATCGCGGCCCACCATCTCAATCGGAAAGCACGCCTAGCTTTCTCATTTTTTTCTGGCTGGGCGAATTCCATCCCCAGACGCAGAAAGCCCCCGGCCGCGTGAGCAGCCGGGGGCGAGGAAGCCCATGTGCGGATCACTTACTGGAAGCGGGCTACCTCGACGTAGTCACCGCTGGGGTGCATGCCATTGCCGTTAGTAAAGATGGCGTTGCCCGCTGGCCAGAACCGGATGGCCGAGCCGCCGGAGAGATTCGCACCTGGCAACAAGGGAACGAGGGACGGGCCAAACAGGGGGCCACCCGACTGGTCACGACCCTCCACGTTGTGGACCGGGCTCGAGAAGCTGGCCACCATGCCGGTGACGAACTGCTGGGTCCCAATGGCACCCGCCATGCCTAGATCAATATCCACGGGCCAGGTGCCGAAGTTCCAATTGCCGCCAGCGGGCGTCACGCCTGCCCCCAGCGCAGGCAGGGTAAAGTGGCGCACATTGTCCGCGCCGGTGGTTTCGTGGCCGCAGATGTAGATGTGAGGAATCCCGCCCACATTGGCCACCTCGATGTCCGACGGCTGGCCTTGAGGAGGCACTCCGATACCCCAGCTCCATGTAAGGGCCGGGAATGCAGCACCAATGCCGTGGGCGGCGCCAAGCCAACTGAGCGGGCCGCCACCGGTTAAGGTGGTACCCACGACGTACACGGCAGTCGTACCCAAGGCCAACTCGCGGATGTCAGTCGCAGACCCTGGCGCGCCGATGGCCACGCTGTTGACAGGCGTGGCGGCTAGGCCACCGATGGTCCACCTACTGAGCTGGCCGTTGTTGGTGGTGGCATTGTTCGCGCCGAGGTAAATGTGCGTGGCATTCACAGCGATCTGGCCCGGCACTGGCATCATGTAGAGCGGGCTCCAACCGCCAGGCAGCATAGGGGCGCCTGGCGTGGTATTCGCCACACCGCGGACTCCGCCCATGAACGAGCCAACCGGAGGCCAGAGCGTCGGGGAGGTGTCCAGCACAGGCCCTGTGGGGAGAAAGTTAAGCCGAAAAACCACGGTATGCGGAGTCGCCCCGGTCACATGCGCGCAGCCAAACCCGATGGTTGGGCTCTGCATCACGATTTCGGCCGCGAACGCAAACGTTGCCCCGGAGACGAGAGCGGAGCCCGGTAGCATGAGCGGCGTCCCGACGAGGTTGCCATTCAGATCCCAGTTCGCGACAAAGGCCTCGGAGCCAAAGGGGCCCAAGTGGGTGCCGATTGTCACGACGCCCACAGTGCCGCGCAGGGCGATGCCCATGTGGTAATAGTTATCGTTGGGGTTGGGCTGGAAGTCGATCCGGCTGACCGGCGTGCCCGAACCTTGATTATGGATGGTCAAAGTGGCCTTCGTCTCGGTAGCCACGACAAGGCCCTGTTCTTGTCTGCTGCCGACAGAGAAGACGCGGCCAGCGGTCACGACCATGCCTTCTTTGGCTAAGCCGCACGAGTTTCCTTGGCTGTAGGCCAGCGGTTCTTGCCAGGTCTGGGCGGCGGCGGGGCCACCGAGCAAAACGGCAGCAGCCAGGGAGGAGGTGATGAGTTTGTTTTTCATAATAATTAGTATTGAGTTCTGGCGATCCATGAGGATGAAGGCCTCTGCGCTGCCGGATCAAGCAGCGCCGAGGCCGGGCAGGTTTGCCGCCGCCCGAGCGGCGGCATTTCCTGCCCACAGTCCCAATCGGAGGCCTCCGCGGGCTTTCGCAATAATAGGTGAGAAATTTTTCCGACGAGGCCGACGGCTGGAATACAATACAATACAATAGCCCCCGCCGTCAGCGACGGCGGCGCGCTGGGACTGCCTGTCGTGCTGGGTGTGACCGCGCCGTGAT
>JAYVJI010000102.1:0-4902 GCA_043769435.1 Verrucomicrobiota bacterium | reverse complement strand
ATCTCCCCAAAGAAGCCCGCAGTCAAACCGATCGCGAGCTGAAGCGCATGGAGCATATCCCGCCGGGCAGTCCGGAGCATGGGGTCATCCTCAGCTACTTGGAAACAGTGGCCGCTCTGCCGTGGGAAACTGTCACCGAAGATAATCTCGATCTCGCGCACGCCAGGAAAGTTTTAGACGATGACCACTTTGGGCTCGATAAAATAAAGCGGCGCCTCATCGAATATCTGGCCGTCCGGAAGCTGAAGCCTGATGGCCGCAGCCCGATCCTTCTGCTGGTCGGCCCTCCCGGCGTGGGTAAGACCAGCCTAGGGCAGAGCGTGGCTCGGGCTCTGGGGCGGAAATTTGCCCGGGTGAGCCTAGGCGGCGTGAGAGATGAAGCAGACATCCGCGGGCATCGGCGCACCTACATCGGAGCCATGCCGGGGCGCCTTATCAGCGAGCTGCGGCGCGCAGGAACCCGCAATCCGGTCATCCTCCTGGATGAACTGGACAAGTTGGGAAATGATTTCCGCGGTGACCCGGCCAGTGCCCTGCTGGAGGTGCTGGACCCTGCTCAGAACCATACCTTCACCGACCACTACCTTGACGTTCCCTTTGATCTCTCGCAGGTTCTGTTCATAGGTACGGCTAACTCGCTGGACACCATTCCCGGCCCATTGCGTGACCGGTTGGAGATCCTAGAACTCAGCAGCTACACCGCGACGGAGAAGAAAGCCATCGCCACCAAGTATCTGCTGCCTCGTCAGAAAAAGGAAAACGGGCTGAAGGTGCGCCAGCTCACCCTGAAGCCAGAGGCGATGGACTTCGTCATCTCTGACTACACCCGCGAGGCCGGGGTGCGTGAGCTGGAGCGTCAGTTAGGATCAGTCTGCCGTTCTGTGGCTGCCCGCGTGGTGTCTGGCACGGCGAAGGGCAACACCGTGGTGGATCTCAAAGAAGTGGAGACCATTCTAGGCCCCCCGCGCTACCTGCATGATGAAAAGCTGGATATCCCCCGTCCCGGTGTAGTCACCGGCCTGGCATGGACCTCCGTTGGCGGCGATGTCCTCCACATCGAGGCCCTTCGTTTCACTGGTAAAGGCAACATCCAACTGACTGGACAGCTGGGCGATGTTATGAAGGAGTCTGTGCAGACCGCCATGAGTCTGGTGCGCAGCCGGGCTGACAGCCTGGGCATTCCGATTCCCTCCTTCGCGAAGAATGACATCCACGTGCATGTGCCCGCCGGAGCCGTGCCCAAGGACGGTCCCAGTGCCGGCGTGGGTATGTTTACTGCATTAGTTAGTCTACACACGGGCCGCCCGGTGAGGTCGGATGTCGCCATGACTGGCGAGATCAGCCTGCGCGGCCAGGTTCTGCCCATAGGCGGGCTCAAGGAAAAGACCCTCGCTGCCATGCGCGCCGGGATCACCAAAATCGTGATCCCGGAAGCCAACCGCCGCGACCTGCCGGACATTCCCGCAGAGGTCAAAAAAGCGGTGAAGCTCGTCTTTGTCAAAACCGTGGACGAAGTCCTGAAGGAAGCCTTGGTGCCCTGACCGCCGCTGCGGGTTTTAATATCCGCCAGCCAAATCACTAACTGCGCGCATGATAAAATATACCGTCATCCGCATGACAGTTCCGGCAATAGTCCTAGCACTATCCACTGTCCACGCTGCCCCCCCGCCGGAAGCCCTCTCCGGTGGGGCCGGCACAGTTTTCAATACCGGAAGCAACGCCTATTCGCTGCCGGCAGCCAACCTTTCCCCCGGCCGCCGCATGGAATTCGTTACCGGAAATTCCTTCTTTAACAGCGACTGGGTGACCGCTCCCGCAGGTGCTACCGCCCGAGATGGCCTAGGCCCGCTCTTCAATGCCCGGTCCTGCTCCGCCTGCCATACCAACGACGGTCGGGGGGCCATGCCTGCTGACGGCCAGCCCTTCACCGGCATTCTCGTCAGGATAAGCGCCGCTAATGGCCAGCCGGATCCCATCTACGGCGTCCAGCTCGCCACACGCGCACTCCCCGGCACCGAGCCGGAAGCGGATGCCACCCTAAGATGGACCACCCGCACGGAGACTCTCGCCAGCGGGCAGCAAATCACCCTGCGCAAACCGGAGCCCGTCCTGACAAACTGGCGCTACGGTCCGCCGGCACCGGGCCTGCTGGCAAGCATTCGCCTGTCCCCTCCGGTCTTCGGAAGCGGGCTCCTGGAGGCCATCCCTGCCGCCGCTATAGAGGCCCTGGCTGATCCCGATGACCAAAACAAGGATGGCATTTCCGGTCGCCCCGCCAGAGTCAAAGCCGCTGATGGCGGGAGCGTGCTGGGGCGCTTCGGCTGGAAAGCTTCACAGCCCACCATCCCCGCTCAAAATGCCGCCGCTTTTCATAATGACATAGGGCTCACCACCAGCACCATCAGCGCACCGCCCTACACCACAGCCCAGGCCGGCAGACTGGACAGCTTTCCTAACGGAGGCCAGCCGGAGGTGAGTGATCTCATATTTCACAGGGTCGCGACCTACGTGCGGGTCCTCGCCGTCCCGGCCCGCAGGAACCTAGAGGATCCCCAGGTCAAAAAGGGCGAGGCCTTTTTCACCCAGCTCCAGTGCGCAAAGTGTCACACCCCGCTCCTAGCCACTGATAACAGCAGCCCCATTCCTGAACTGGAAAATCAAACCATTCGCCCTTACACCGACCTCCTGCTCCACGACATGGGGGCGGCCCTGGCTGACAACCGCCCCGAGGGCGACGCGACGGGCGCCGAATGGCGCACCCCGCCACTCTGGGGCATCGGCCTGAACGCCGCAGTCAATGGGCACACCAACTTCCTCCACGATGGCCGCGCCGCCACTTTAGAAGAGGCTATCCTCTGGCACGAGGGGGAAGCCCTGAACTCCAAGACCGCGTATGCAGCTCTGCCGGAGTCCGACCGCGCCGCGCTGCTGCGGTTTCTCGAGTCGCTCTAGCTAGCTAGCTGTAATGTAAGAATTGCCCTCACACTACCGTCCGTCGTCGGCTGCTGGGCTGCACAAAATCAATCAATCAATCCTTGCGTGTCGGGTAGCTGCTGGACTGGATCAGCGAAGCGGCGGGCCGGGCGCGGGCCGGGCAAAAAAAAACCCGGAAGACCATGACTTCAGCCATGGCATTCCGGGTTCGCTAAAACAGACAGGGCGGTTATTTCTTAACAACCTTAACGATTTGTGTGTCGGGGGCCTTGTCGAAGCCGGTTTTACACTTCGGGCAGCAGAATCCCACGGTTGTCTCGTAGGTGGACTTCTGAGCGGCATCCACGGCTTCACCGCTTATGATGCACTTACCTGCCTTCGCATCATAGGCAGCAATTTTCTCGATGAAGGAGGCCGGGTCTTTGTCGAACTTGGCCTTGCACTTCTCACAGCAGAAGGAAATTTCCTTTTTGTAGGTGCTGGTGTGAGCCTTATCCACGGGCTTGCCGCTGGTGGGGCATTTTTCATTTACTGGATCCCCGGCTAAGGAGGGAGTGAAAGCGATGACAAGCATCGAAAGAATAGAGAGCAATGTTTTCATATGTGGATGTGTGGATGTGAGTCGAGAGCAGTTTTTGCATAGCGCACGGATCTGCCGTCAGCAGAATTTTTTTAATGCATGTACGCGTAGGTGTCAACGAGTCTTCCGGTGGGGCCGGTTGCAAAGACGGGTGCATTTTCTACTGCCAATCTGGAAATCTGTGCCATGATGGAGGCTTTCCATCCCCCACTTTCCACCTCTCATGACCGACACCGACAGTCCTACTCCTTCAGCTTCCGCCGCTTCTCCGGCTGAAGGCGAACACAAGCATAGCCTCATCATCCGCATCTGGCCGAACGTCCCCATCCTTTACCCCATGGCCATCGCAGCCCTGCTCTGCGGCATTTTTAGTCTGATGTTCGGTATCGACAGTGAACTGAAGCGCCTCTCCACGCCGGCAGTAGTGGGCCAGGGGGCAACGGAATCCGTGGGAACTGCGGTCAAGAATTCCGACGGCACATGGGCTGTCCTTGACGGAAAAACCACCCACGTCAGCGCAGATCCGGTAAAAATCGCCGGCAAGTTGCGCGCGGAGCAAGTGATCGCCCTCATCTTCCTAGCAGCACTGGCCTACACTCTGATGGTTGTGTGCACGGACATCGTCCTCACATGGGCGCTGCTTGGAATGTTCTTTGCGCTTATCCTTGGCTTGCTGATGTTTATTCTAAATATCTATCATCCCTTCATGCCAGAATTATTTGGCTTTCTCGGGCGCTTCGTGCCCGCAGCGAATGCGCATTTTTACTTTGCCATCTTCTCCATCTGGTCGGTGCTCATGGTATCAGGCATCATTTACTCCCGGTTTCACTACGTCAGGATTGAATCCAATGAAGTGATCATCGTGGGAGGAGTCCTTGATAAGCGGAAGCGCCTCAGCTCCATGCGGATGCAGTATACCAAAGAGATTTGTGATGTATTCGAATACTACCTGCCGTTTGTCCGCAGCGGCCGGCTCATCCTCCGATTCCCTCAGGAGGACGAGCCTGTCATCATTGATCATGTTTTGAATGTGGACAAGGTTATCGCCAAGCTTGATCACGTGACGGCTACACTCATGGTGGCCCCTGAAGACAATCATACCACCCGCGATGCCTGAGAGGGCGGGAGGGCGATTCCCCTTGAACTATTGCAGCGTGCCGCTACTGATGGCATCAATGAAGGTGCTAGGCACTTCACAATCTGTTAAAGCCGGGGATTTAGCTCAGTTGGTAGAGCGTCTCGTTCGCAATGAGAAGGTCAGGGGTTCGAATCCCCTAATCTCCACCATCATCCGGTAAACGGCCCAGATGTTCCTCTTACTTTCATGCCTTCCCTGCGCCTGCTGGTGACTGCCGGGCCTACCCGCGAGGCTCTGGATCCGGTGCGCT
>JAYVJI010000101.1:0-5681 GCA_043769435.1 Verrucomicrobiota bacterium | reverse complement strand
GCCTTTGTCAGAGCACCAAAAGAATAGAGGTCATAGTCGCCGGAGCTGAACATTTCCTCAACATTGACTACTTGTTTGTTCTTATCCTTCTTTGCTAGGGTGTAGACCAAGGGGTGGCGGAAGGCGTCAATGAGGAAATAGGATTCCCCGATAACGCTAACCCATTCGACCTGCTTGTTGTTGCGAATGTCGATCTCGCTGGGTGGCTGGATGTTCTCCATGTAGACTTTGCCCGCCCATCCAGTCTCGCCCTTAGACGGATTATGTTCCAAGCCTTTGATCTCGGAATCTCCATCGCCCGTCAACGCCTGGTAGATGCAGCTGGCACCGCCTGAGGGCCAAGATTCCCCACTGATTTCCACCGTCTTGTCCGTGCTGGCCGGCTCAGGATAGTAGGCTTTGTCAGCACGGTAATCTTCCAGTTTACCACCGACCTGCTGGATCATGGTATATGTCTTTTTCTCCTTGGACCGTCGCAACATCACCGTCGCGCCACCCCATGCCATGGCAGAGAGAATAGCGACTATGGAGATAGTGACGAGTAGTTCAATGAGCGTAAAGCCGCGGCGCGATGGGCTGGTTTTCATAGCTGTATCAGGAAACATGGTTGCGGAGAATTTTCACCGAAAATAACGTATTTACATTGTAATGTCAAATATTACTTTTTGGTTCAACAAAACTACAAGGACAAAAAGCCTTGGCTTTTGCGGAAATTACCGGGCTCAACCTCCGAAGTCGGTGACAACCTTCATGAGCGGCTGGAACAGTGCGAGTACGATGACGGCCACGATGACGGCGAGAACCACGATCATAATCGGCTCAAGCATGGAAGTCAGGGCGCTGACGGCATTGTCCACTTCGTCATCGTATACATCGGCGATCTTGAGGAGCATTTCCGGCAATTGGCCTGTTTCCTCGCCCACCTCGACCATCGATATAACCATGGGAGGAAAAATTCCGGAGGAATTGAGAGGGTTGACCATGGATTCCCCTTCTTTGACGGCGTCGTGGACCTTGGTGATGGCGTTGGAAACGGTGACGTTACCGGCGGTGTCCCGGGTAATGTTCAGGGCCTGGAGAATGGGAACGCCTGAAGTGACGAGGGTGCCCAGAGTGCGGGTGAATCGGGCCACTGAGCTTTTGAGGAGCACTGGACCAAAAAGCGGCGCTTTCAAAGCTAGCCGGTCCACCACCATCCGCCCTCCCTTGGTCCCCGCCCACGCTTTGATGCCGAAGATGGCAATAACTGGTATGCCGATGCAGAGGTACCATTGATCTGCCATAAATGACGAGGCTTTCATTACCAGCTTGGTGAGTGTAGGCATGGCCTCTTCACCGCCCTTGACCATGGTGGCAAAGATTTCCTTGAACTTTGGTACGATGTAAATCATCAGGAAGAACACGATGCCGACGGCGATCACGATAACGATGATGGGGTAGACCATCGCGCTGACGATTTTGTTTTTCAGTTTCTGCGCCTTTTCTTGGTATTCCGCGAGCCGGTTGAGCACCAGTTCGAGCACGCCGCCCAGTTCGCCGGCCTTGACCATGTTGACGTAGAGTTTGTTGAAAATCTTAGGGTGCTGGGCGAGGCCTTCCGAGAATGTGGAGCCGGTCTGGACGGATTCTGCCAGCGACACGATGGTGCTGCGCAAAACTGGATTTGGCTCCTGATTTCCCAGCACTCCGAGACCCCGTGTGAGGGGAAGCCCGGAATCGATCAGGGTAGCGAGCTGCCGGGTGAAGATCATGAGGTTCTTGCTCTTCACGGTGCCCTTGACCTTGGCTTTTTTGGCCTTGATAGCTCCACTGGATTTCTTGGCTTTCTTCACCGCCGCAGTCAGTTGCCCTTCCGGGGCTACCTGGGTGGGAAAGAGGCCGCTGCCCCGGAGTTTGTTGATGGCATCGTCCTTGCTGCTGGCTTCGATGCTGCCTGCGGTTTCTTCACCGGAGGAATTGACGGCTAGGTATTCAAATTTGGCCATATGGAAAAGGTGTTAACGTTAAGCGTTACAGGTCGCGTTTAGTAGAACAAAAGGAGTTTGTCATTGAGAATTTCATTCGTTTGCTCTGCTGGTGGAAATCTGGAATTCTGAGAATCAGGTGTATTTGAGAACTTCCTCAATAGTGGTGGCACCATCGTAGATGTTACGCAGACCATCCTCACGGAGGGTTATCATGCCTAGCTCGATGGCTTTCTGTTTCAAGACGACAGTCGGGGCCTTCTCGACGATCAATTCCCTTAGGGGATCGATGACATCCATCAACTCGTAGAGCCCCTTCCGGCCTTTGTAGCCGGAGTGACCGCATTCTTCGCAACCGCGGCCCGTGTAGAAGTGCTTGTCTCCGATCTCCTGCGGGCTGAGGCCGAGCTGGCTGAGAATGTTTTCGCTGGGCTCGTAAGGCACCCGGCAACTCTTGCAGATGGTCCGCAAAAGTCTCTGTGCGAGAATGGCTTCCAGGGAAGCGGCCAAGAGGAACGGCTCGCAACCCATGTCGAGCAGACGGGTGACGGCTCCCGGTGCATCGTTGGTGTGCAGGGTGCTGAGCACTAAGTGACCTGTCAGCGCCGCCTGAATGGCGATCGTTGCAGTTTCCTTGTCCCGCATTTCTCCTACCATGATCCGGTCCGGGTCCTGCCGGAGAAACGCCCGGAGCACCTTACCGAAAGTCACCCCGATGGATTCATGCACCGGCACCTGGATGATCCCTTCGATGGAGTATTCCACTGGGTCTTCCACGGTGAGCAGCTTTGAATCGACCGTATTGATCTTCCGGAGTGCTGCATAGAGAGTCGTGGTTTTTCCTGCTCCCGTTGGTCCGGTGACTATGAAAATGCCGTTGGGCTTTTCTATCGTCTCGAGTATGTATTCATAGAGGGCTGGCGGAAGGTTCAGGTTTTCAAGGTCAAGGTTGACGCTGGAGCGGTCCAGCACCCGAAGCACAACGCTCTCACCGTGAACCGTGGGGAGGGTGCTCACGCGCATGTCCACCTGCTTGCCGCCCACTACTTTCATGATACGTCCGTCTTGAGGCAGGCGGCGTTCTGCGATGTTGAGGTTACTCATCACTTTGATCCGTGAGGTGATGATGGGCCCGAGGTGCGCCGGGGGTGGGGCCATTTCCACCAGCCCGCCGTCCACCCGATAGCGGATTTTGAAGTCTCCATCAAATGGTTCAAAGTGGATGTCAGACGCTCTGTTTTTCACTGCCTGAAAGAGCACGAGATCAACATAACGCACGATGGGCGCGGCGTTGGCCTCGGTCTCGAGCGAGCCTGGTTTGTTGGTATCTCCCAGCTGGATTCCCTTAAGAATGTCCTCCATGCCTTCGTTCTCAGCGGCATAGCTCACATTGATGAGTTCCTCTATCCGTTCCCCATCTGCGACTACCACAATAATGTTGCGGTTCAGCGCAAAGCTCAGATCCTCGACAGTCTGGGGTATGAGAGGGTCAACCAGTGCGACGTGCAGGCCCTGCTCGTCCACCCCGATGGGCAATGCGCCATGCATCTTGGCTAGGTTACCCGGCATCAGGTTCAAAATTTCCCTCGGCGGTTCATAGCGGCGCAGGTCGGCGTATTCCGTCCCTAACTCATCCGCTACGGTTTGATAGACGTCGTCGAGGCTCTGGACGAAACCAAAATCAATAAGGAGGGTCTTGATATCCTTCCCGGAATTGGTGACTTCATCCAACAGTTCCACCACTTGGTCTTCAGAAATCAGGCCCTTGCTGTGAAAAAGGTCGAGGAGATACTGGGCGTTCATGTTTTAAAAATGGTATTGGAAGTGAGAGGCTGGCCGGGATCAGTTGGAGTCTCCCATGGTGGATTCTATGACTTCGCTAGCGGTGGTCATACCAGCAAGCACCTTGCGGATTCCGTCTTCGCGCAGCGTGCGCATGCCCAGTTCCCGCGCTCGCTTACGCAACTGTGGAGTGCTGAGGTTTTCGTTGATCATGGAGCGCGCCTGGTCATCAATTTTGAAAATTTCGACGATACACATCCGTCCGCGGAATCCTTTGCCTTTGCACTTGGGGCATCCGACCGGCCCCATGATTTTGGACTCACCCATGCGGCTGGAGTCCAGCCCCAGAGCCCGCAGTTCCTTTTCATTCAACTCCACCGGCTGCTTGCAGTCTGGGCAGAGCTTCCTGACAAGTCGCTGAGCCATCATGGCCCGCACTGCTGAAGCAATGAGGAAGGGCTTTACGCCCATGTTAGCGAGACGTGCCACCGAGCCCGGGGCGTCATTCGTGTGCAGCGTAGAGAAAACAAGGTGACCGGTCAGCGAGGCATTGATGGCGATGTTGGCGGTCTCCGCATCCCGGATTTCCCCGATCATCACAATATTAGGTGCCTGGCGGAGCATGGAGCGCAGGGCTGCGGCGAAGGTCATACCGATATCCTCGCGGACAGGCACCTGATTGATCCCGGCGAGCTGGTATTCCACCGGGTCCTCCACGGTGATGATCTTCCGGTCCGGGCGGTTAATAGTATTGAGGCAGGCATACAAGGTGGTCGTCTTACCGCTTCCGGTTGGCCCAGTGATGAGGATGATGCCATCCGGCAGCCCTAGGAGTTCAGTGAAGGTGGCGTGGTCATCACTGAGGAAGCCGAGGTCTGTGAGGCCCAGCAACAAGCCGGTCTTGTCCAAAATACGCATGACCACGCTTTCGCCGTGATTGGTGGGGACTGTAGAAACCCGCAAGTCGATGGCCTTGCCACCCACCTTGGCCTGGATGCGTCCGTCCTGCGGGACCCGGCGCTCATCTATGCTCATGCTGCCGGTCATGATCTTGATCCGCGCCATGATCGGAGCATGCAGGTGCTTGGGATGGCTGGCCACTTCCTGGAGCACACCATCTATACGGTAGCGAATACGGAGACGCTTTTCCAGTGGCTCAATATGAATGTCGCTCGCGCGGTTGGTTACAGATTCATTCAGCATTTCTGCGACGAGCTTGATGATGGGCGCATCCTGATCCCCTTCCTCGCCAGCGCCGGTCCCGCCGACTTCCAGTCCTGCGTTCTGTTTAAGCCCATAGAATTCCGTGAGGAACTGGATGATCTGCCCGCGCGGTGCGCAGTAAAATTCCAGCGTGAATGGCAGCAAATGCGGGAGGCTGTCCATGGCTTGAAAGTCCAGAGGGTCGGCGATGGCGAGCACCAGCCGTCCGTGCTCCATAGCCACAGGAATGATGGTATACCGCTGGGCTACCTCGGGCGGCACAGTTTCCAGTAAAGTTGCTTCCGGCACAAATCCCGCAAGATCAACGTATTCCATCCCGGAACTGGTCGCCATAGTCTGGGCCACTGTTTCCTCGCTCACCTTGCCGGCGTCGAGCAAAAACTCCAGAGTAGTCCTTTTGCCCCGCCCTGTCTGGGCATCTTGCACATCTTCAGGGCTCACGAATCCAGATTCCTGAAGCAGTTCGATTAGGTAGTCGTCGTTGGAGTACACGTGGCGTGAAGTTCGGTATTTAAAAGTTACTCCCTCATGTTTTGCCTGATGGGGGCGTAGGGTGCAAGCCTGGAATGTCAGAAAGCAAAAGTTTTTCTGTCCGGAAGGCCAAAAGGGGGATGATGGGTGGACTCAGGGGCTCAGCCAGGAATAAACCGCCAGTTGCTGCGCAGGATTTTTGGCGACTGCCCAGGCCCCGTAGAAGGAGGATATCCCCAG
>JAYVJI010000100.1:0-1918 GCA_043769435.1 Verrucomicrobiota bacterium | reverse complement strand
TTACGGCAGCGAGGGCGGCCAGACCTCGGGCACTCCATCGCAGATTTCCAACGACGACCTGATCACCATCGCGAACCCGCCGCCCGGCGACTACAGCGTGACAGTCAGCGCGACGTATGACAGCGGATCGGCTTCGTGGCCTCCCGCCTCCGCGACTCTGCTGGTCCGGCAGAAGCCATTGCTTCCGCTGAATTTTGCTGCATCACTGAACGGCAATGGCAATTCCAATGTGGATTCCAAGCAGATTATTAATGGCGAGAGAATCGTCTATGCCGTGGCGGTTCCCGCCACGCTTGCAGGCCAACCGGTTTTGGGGTGGAAATTGAATATGTCCACCACTCAAGGCGCGGCAATCCTCCGGATTTACAAAAATGCCGGCGACACTTCTCCGGAATCCATGATCACGGTTAGCAATCGCACCGCGATTATCGTGCCGCCATGGCTCACTCCGGGAAACACCTGGCATGCAGAAGTCGAGGGGCAAGGCTTCACCGAATACACTATCACTAGCAGCCCGGTGGAATTGAATCGCAATGCTTGGACCATGCCCGTCACATTCAACCAGAGTTTCGGAGATAGCGGCCTACAAAACAATGACACTCCGCTGTCAGGCGATCAAGGCATCGATCTCGCTCAGGATGACTGGCATTTCTATGCCGTCGACGTGCCACCAGGAAACAGCGGACTCTTGCGCACGGAAATTCAGGCCATCAGCGGGAATCCGGATCTCTATATCCGCGAAGACGGAGTTCCGACGACTCATCATAACAGCAATGGGTCCGCAAATTGGGGACAGCCTCTGATCAATCGCTCCCTCACAGGAACGACCTCGGAATACGGCAACTGGGTTCCGCTGAACGGTCGTTCCGAAACCCGCCTGCGGCCCGGGCGCTGGCATCTCGGAGTGAAAGCTGCCGGGACGTCGAACGTGCGTTACCGCCTCAAAGCCAGCACCGGTTCCGTCACGGATCTCAGCCTCAACCAGATCCCGGTTCCCGGCCAGACCATAGCAGGTGGCGATTGGCGTTATTACCGCTTCACCATCCCCGTGAACGCTCCCAGCCAATGGTTGCTGACGTTTTCCCAGCAACTCGGCGATGTGGTGATGTGGATTCGCGACACCGTCCCGCCCGGGGATAGTTATGATAGTAATCCAAATAGCCGCACTGACTGGGGCACGGATTCCAAAAACCAAGGTCCATACCCTTTCTACGACCCTGCCGGGACTCACACCATTTCCGCACCTCAACTGCGACCGGGTCATACTTATTTTGCAGGCTTCCGCGCCAATGGAGATGCCACGTTCACAGTCTCCTCAAGCACCGGAGGTGGAACCATTGGCAGCTATCCGTCACTCGACTTTTACAGCGGCAGCTACTCGGGAATGGTTCCCGCTAACGACAGCACCGTGGTGACGGTGTCAGTGCCCTTTGATGCGACCCGCTGGAAGCACACGGCCACGCATTTGCCGGGAATCGAGGTTCGTATCGAACAAGGTTCTTTGACGCCTGTTGCAGGGCCCGTGCATTACACTAGCGGGGCAGTCGCTGACAGCAGCCTTAACATGCCTTTGACATCATGGCCATGGGTGCCTGGTCAAACCTACTTCGTCCGCTTTGTGAATCCGACGGGCGCCCTTCTACCCGTGGCGTTTTTCATGGGTGGACGTAACGCCGCCAATGAAGATGAGGACAGTGATGGACTCCCGGACGCGTGGGAAAACACTACATTCGGAAACACATGGCAGTATGGCCGTCATGATGATCCCGACCAAGACGGGTTGATCAATATCATCGAATTCGCTTTTGGATTAGTTCCCACTTCGGGTTCATCATTGCAACTTCCGCTCCCGCAGCGTGTCGGTGGCAACTTTGTGATCAGCTTCTCTCAGCCCGCCAACCTCACCGGCATCACCTAC
>JAYVJI010000099.1:0-8716 GCA_043769435.1 Verrucomicrobiota bacterium | reverse complement strand
ACGGTTCAGCCATTTGAACACGAGGCCTTTGACCTCGTGTGCGTAGCGCGTGAGGCGCTCCGTGCCCGCTTCTTCGCCATGTGATCGGTCCTACCGTCTCCGACTACTTCAGCAGCCTTGCAGGCTGCCTCCTGGTTCATGTTTTTCACGCGGTGCCTCCCGCGATTTTTAGATGGGTTAGCTGCCATAGCATTGCTGCAATACTCGGTAGTTCCTACTGGCTACGTTTTAGAATAGAATAGAACATCATAACATCATAACTTCATATGATATGATAAGAAGCGCCTTGCTTTGCTCGGCGCACAAGGGTTCAAGCGAGGCCGCTGCGGCGGCGGAGGATCCACTCGGCGGTCATGGCCGCGACGGCGATGAGGAGCATGATCCAGTTGTCCCAGAGGCTGGTCTCTTTGCGGACGGTGATTTCCCTGCTGGCGGGGCCGAATAGTTTCAGGATGTCTTCCTCATGGCCCGGGGTGGCGACGGTGCCGCCGCTGATGCTGGCGAGGCGCGTGGCCATTTCGGGATCTACGCTGACTTCCCCCAGCTCCACGGGGTTGCCCGTGGTGGTGACAGTGAATGTCTGGCTGACGGGTCCGGAGTTTTCTCTGGCTAAGAGCCGGTCTACTTCCGGTCCGCTCAGTTCCATCCGGTAGTCGCCAGGAGTGGTCAGGCTTTCGATTTCTGTCTGGTACATGCCGTTGGATCCTTCGTTGAATTCCAGCTTTCGCTTGAGGACGCGTTCCTTTCCGAGGTAAATGTTCACGCTGACATCCGCGTCAATGACGGGGCGTAGTTCCTCATCAGTGAGGCGTGCGCTTACGGTGACTTTCCCGCCGGGTTCGGTGGTGAGTTTATCCGTGCCCATGCGCACGCTGCCGGTGCCGGTGGGGAGGTTTTCTCCAGCTCCCCAGCGGATGAGTTGACCCCAGAAGCGATGGTGTATAGCATCGCCGATGCCATAACGGAAGCGCCATGACTGATCTGTGAGCATGAGGGCTACTTTTCCCAGGCCGGTCCGGGAAGTGACCATGACGGCGTTTTTCTGTTCCAGCTCGCGCTGACGTTTCAGGATGGTGGCGGGGTCTCCGGTGAGGCCTGGCAGTGGGCCGCGGATCTCGTTGCCTGAGGGATCGAGTGGGACTTTTTGAGCCCATGCCAGCACCTCGGCGCCGGGTTTGATGCTCTTGACGGGATGGCGCCAGCGCATGGCGGGGATCTCATCCCAGATGCGTGAGTTTTCCATGGTGCTGTCGCTCTGGTGAAAGATGGAACTGCTCCTGCCGTCTGCGGTAGGGGTGAGGCGGTAGGCGGCCTCGCTGGGGTCCAGAGGTGTCAGGACGGGATCAAACTCCACGGGCAAGAGGCTGCGGATGGCGCTGCCGGTGTAGGCATGGGGCATGGCATTCTCCCCGGCTATGACGATGAGCATGGCGCCGCGCTGCTCTACGGCATCGTGGATGGTGCGCCAGGCGTCTTCGCCTAGGATGGCGGGGGGCACGTCACCGATGATGATGACGTCGAACTTCCGCCACTCTGCCACGCTGGCTGGCAGGCGGTTGGCTTCGCAGTCGCCGAATTTCCTTGCCGCGCTGGCCGGGAGATCCGGCGGTGGGGGGGCACCGGGGAGGGTATCCGGGTGGAGGAGGACGTACTGGAGGTGGACGCTTTTGTCGCGTCCGTAGAAGAGGTTCCGCAGGTAGCGGAATTCCCAGCGCGGGCGGTCTTCGATGATGAGCACATTGGTGCGGTCATCGCTCACGGCCACGTCGCAGTTCCATTCATTGTTGTTAGCAAAAAGCTCACCCTCCAGAGGATCGATGCTGACAGTGTAGCGGGCGATGCCCTTTTCCGCTGGCTGATGGGAGAGCCGGACGGTGGTGCGGAATCCATCTTCCGGGACCTTAATCTTTTCCTCTTGGAGCACTTGGCCATCGCGCCGGAGCTTGACGACGAGTTCCTTGCCGCGCAGTCCGTCGGCTTTGATATCCGCTTTCAGGCGGACCCTGTCGCCGAGGAAAATACTCTGCGCGTGGTTGAGGTCGATGATGGCGGCGTCCTTGCTGCCGCGTCGGCTGCCGGTGAGGATGGGACAAATGGGGGAGCCCTGGCTGCCGAGTTCGCGGGCGGGGTTCTCCGGAGGGAGCGGGCCATTGTGACGGAAATCAGAGAGGGCCACCACTCCGGCGAGGCTGTTGTCGCTGTAGGTTTCCCGGATGCGCGCCAGCGCTGAGGTGAGGTCGGTGCGGCTGCGGAAGGCTTCACCTCCCGGGGCTCCTGCGAGGGTATCGCTCTCGGACGGGGTCTTGCCGAAGTGCATGAAGCGCAAGGTGTAGGTCTCGCTGATCCGGTCCAGGAGGGTCTTCCCTTCCTTCTTTCTTGTTAGGATGTTTTCTGCTAGGGCGGACCGCGTTTGATTGGAGGCGGCGTCTATTTTCCCGCGGCTGTCCTCCGGCAGGCTCTCATAGAATTTCTGGTCCACTGCTTCCAGAACCGGCTCCGCGCGGTCTATCCCCTGGCTCAGAATACCGGCGGTTTCCTGGGCATTCTGCCGGAGCTGGCGGGAGTCCTTGCGGTCGATGCCCTGCTTGAGTTCATTGGCCGCATTGCGGAGCCTCCCGGTGAATTGGTTCTTCAGTTCGCCTGCTAGGTTTTTCAAATCGCCAGGCAGAGCACTCATTTCCGGGCGGCCTTCGTTCAAGGCCTTTTCAGCTGCAGCGCTCCATTCAATGACACGCTTGTGCAGGCCGTAGAGATCGGCCTGGCGCGTCTGGATCCGGTCCTTGCTGTCCTCTCCTGAGTCCCCACTCTTGAATTCCACTATGATTTTCTCCAGCTCCGCCACGAGGGGCTGGGCGGAAGCAAGCAGGCTGACTAGCTCAGGCCGGCCCAGGAAGAGTTCCATGCCCCCGGCTTGAGCGATGGCCAGCTTTTCCTCGACCGGGCGGTCCTTATCCGCTATCTGCATGGAGGCGGAATGATCGATCAGGACCACGACGTTGCGGTCCTTTTTTTCAGTGAGGTCTCTGGCAAAGACGGGCTGCACGAGGATGGTGAGCACGGCGGCGGAGGCGAGGAGCCGCAGCCCCAGCAGCCAGCGGCCCACGCGGCGGCTCACGATCCTCCGCTCCAGCTGGTAGAGCGCTATCACCACTTCCAGAGCGACCGCTCCGATGATGGCGCTGGTCCACAGTGACCATGAAGTGGTGAGCGCTAGGTGTCTGGCTACCGCCTGCCAGAAGAGCCACAGGGCGACGGACCCGGCGAGAACTCTAACAAAAAATGCGCCGGTCTTCACGACGCCGTGGATGGCGAATCTCCGTGACAAAAAGTGGAGCACTATCCAGAGGATGACGGCTGCGAGGGCTAGTCCCCAGACGGCGGGGGTGGCGGTGTCCGGGCTGAGAAGGTCGGCGCGTGGCGGCTTGGGCGGCATGGTGAGAAAGGTCGTTGGCGGCCTCAGGAGGCAGTGTTGCGGATGCTGGTCAGTGTTTCCTGGAACTGGGCGCTGGGTTTGAATTTGTCCTCGAAGTCCACGGTCACCTCCTCACCGCTGCGGCGGCTGAGGGCGATCCAGCGGCTGAGGGCGATCTCCGCCAGCAGGAAGAAGAGGGCTCCCACGGCGAGGTATTTCCAGAGTTCCTCCCCAAACTCCCGGCCCGCGAGGATATTGAGCACTTCCTTGCTGCTGGCTGGCTCCAGCAGGTCCACGCGCTGGCGCATGAAGGTCAGGTCTGCAGCATTCAGCGGGGTGAGCCGGCTCTCGGTGGCGTCATCGGCGATGGTGAAGGGGATGCCCCCGTCCTTGTCCAGCAGCCGGGCGTATTGCTTACGGCTTTCTTTGGGAACTTTGATATTATAGAGCCCGGGTACCATGTCCCCGCTCAGTCCGGCCACCAGCCCCGCACGGGTGAAGAGTAGCTCAGCGCTGCGGACATCTCCTGAGGGGGTGGTGACGTCCATGCGGCCCATGGGGTGGGAGGCCTCCGGAGTGTCGCCCTGCCTCGGGGCAAAAGGTGTTAGACATTCTGAGGGAATGACCTCCCGCTGCTGGCTCTGGCTGCGCCAGCTGAGCTGCAGCGCGGCACCCCCGCTGTTGTCCCGGAATTCTAGGCGCAGGCTGTGTGCCTTGCCGGCCACCATGGTCATGCGTCCTTCACCGCTGCGCTCGATGAGCCGTTTTCCGTCGATGTAGAGGCTCAGAAAATCGTCCCCCCAGCCATCGAAGGTATATTCCTCGGAGTAGCGCGGAATCAGTGAGCCGGTCCACTCTGCCTTGAAATCCTCAGGCACCTCCGGGGCCGGTCTGGCATTCCCCCACTGAAAGTCCGGCTTGGGATCGATGCGGATGAGCGCCGGCGTGGTGTCACTCTCCCGCTTGTAGTATTTCCCCAGCATTCCCCCGCCGGAGGCAGCGCGGCTGAGTTGCAGGAAAACAGTTGCTGCAGGCTCGCGGTTCAGCGGCTGCCCGCCGGGGTTTGCCAGATGATAGACGATCTGGTGGACTAGCACGACGAAGGATTGACGGGACGCTAGGGTGCCTGCGGCGCTGTCGAAGTTTGATGCCATGAGGATGACACTGCCGCCGCCCTGTTGCTGGATGCTAGTGAGGAGCGGATCGCCATTCGCCAGGCGCGCGCCAGTGCTGCCGCCCTCTTTGCTGGCGGGCTCGAGCTTCCAGTAGCGCTGCATGAGCGCGGTGCCCAGATCACTCTGTTTCACATCCGCCACCAGCCGCAGGGCCGGGTGCTGGAGCGTCTGCAGGGCGATGCCCAGCGGCTCCGGCGGGATGGCTTCTCCGGTCAGACGCGCCGGGAGGACGCGTCTGCCGTCCGCATGATGCCATTCATTATAAAAAGCGGGCTGCGCGGCGAGGCCTGGCAGGACGAGCAAGCCGCCCCCGCCTTCCACCCAGCTGGCCAGCCGCCGCGCCATGCTCTCCGGCAGCCGCGGGACATCCGCTAGAATGATGACCTCATAGGCGCTGAGATCAGGTATCTGCGGGAGCCGGCTCAGCGGCACCACCTCCGGGTCCATCAGCACGCCGGACTTATAAGTGACCTCCTTCTCCTTCTTGTCAGGATCAGTGGAGGGGCGGGTCAGCGAGGACGGCGCTAGGGCCAGCGCGGTGAAGGCGGAGGAGCGGTCCATGAACCGCGCGGCTCCGCTGCCGTCCACCACGAGGACACCCAACTGCGGCACGACCTGGCACACGCTCACGGCCTCGTCATCCATCGCCAGCTCGTCATTGGCCTTCAGCCGGGCTGTCACGGTGTAGGCCCCGGGCTCCTTGAACTGGTGCAGAAAGCGCACGGTTTCCCTGGCTCCCGGCTGGAGCTGGCCAGGGCCGGTGTCCCGCAGGGTTTTGTCGCCAATGATCAACTCAAGACCGCCCGGTGTGACGGCTTCCGTGCCTGTATTTTCCACCGTGACCACGATGCCGGCCTGACGGTCCGTGCCGATCACTTCCCGGGAATACTTCACGTCTGCCACGGCCAGGTTCCGGAAGGTCCCCGGCAGCGGGAAGCGGCGGAAGATGACCCGGGGCTTTGATGGCATGGTGGCCCAGCCTTCCACCAGATCGTCCCAGCGCTTGGGCCGGTCCACTTCCCAGCCCATGCTCTGACCATCTGTCAGGACTATGATTTCCTTCGTCGGGTTACTGCCCGCACTGAGCGAAACCGCCGCCACCGCGAGCGCATCAAAGGCGGCCATTTTCCCGCGCGATGGTTTCACGGCATTCAGCGCCTCCAGAACATCCGAGCGATTCAGGACCGGCACGGGGATGCGCGCAGTAGGCACCGGACCTCCCATGATGAGGCTGAAGGCCGTGCCGCCGCCGGCCTTGTCCACTATCTCCCGGGCCTCAGCGAGCGCCGCGTCAAAGGTGGTGCCGCCCCCGCTGCGGAGCTGCATGGAGGTGCTGGCATCAATGATGATGGCGATGTCTTTTTGCCCGGCAGTGCCAAAGCGTTTCAAATTCCATGAGCGCTCAAACCAGACTGCCGCCACGGAGGCTGCAATGACCGCGAGCGAGCCCAGGAGCAACATCCAGAACCACTTGCGGTTCCCCCGCAGCACCACCGCAGTGGTCAGGCCGGTGACGGCTAGGAGAAATGCCGGCAGGACGATGACCCACGGAATGGTGGAGCCGGGCGGCACGAACGGCCTTGCGACCGCGAGGGCGATGAGACCCGCGAGGAGACAGCGTGCCGCCATGAGCAGGGCTTCCTCTAGCTGGATCCGCCGCTTCCGCGACTCCATGGACTCCATGAGAAACTGCATGGCCCCCCAGTCCATGACCTTTGCTGCCCGTCGGCTGAGCAGATGGATGATGATGGGAATGAGGATAGCTCCCAGTCCCGCCAGCAGTGCGGTGTGGATGAATGACATGGCAGTCTTAAAAAATGAAAAATGGGCGTCAGCTTGCGGCAGCGGCGGGCCGCACCAGGAGTAAAGCAACAAGATGAGACATGAGAGATGGGAAAGCAGAAAATGCAGGCTCTTCCCCGGCGGCTACAATGCCGGGCGATAAAAACCAGCACCCCCCTACGCTGGCGCGGCGTGGAGTCTGTCGTTTCAAGCCTTCCATCTGCAAAAGCGTGCCATCCGCTGCACGGGGAGCGCCTGTTTCCAGTGAGCCCCGCGGGGCGTCCAGAGCCCCCAGCGCCCCAGTCAGTCAGGCATTGACGCAGGCATCCACGGCGCAGGTTCCCGCTAGCGCCGGAAGCCCCCTTACCTTACTGCCCGGCCCTGCCAAACTAACATGACCTCCCGCCACATCCTCACAAACGTCGTCACATGAGCGCGCTAGACGATTCCTACGAAGAGATTCCCTACGAAAGCTCTGCTTTTCCGCAATCACATCCGGGGAACCTCGGCGTCATCGCGACGCTCTTCGGAATGCAGCCCGCCAGCCTAGAGGGGGCGCGGATACTGGAGATAGGCTGTGCAGGCGGGGGAAATCTGCTGCCCGTGGCTGCGGCGCACCCCGGGAGCCAGTGCGTCGGCATCGACCTCTCCCCCGGGCATATTGCGGAGGCCCGGGCCGGGGTGGAGGCGCTGCGGCTGCGGAATGTTTCGCTGCATGTCATGGATATCGGTGCGGCCGGTCCTGGACTGGGTTCCTTTGATTACGTGATTGCGCACGGCGTCTATTCCTGGGTTTCGCAGCCGGTCCGGGAGCAGCTCATGGCGCTCTGCGGGACACTCCTTAGCCCCATGGGCGTGGCCTACGTCAGCTATAATGCGCTGCCTGGTTCCAGCGCGCGGTCCACCCTGCGGGAGCTGGTGCAGTTTCACACACGTCAGGAAGCTTTGCCAGCTCAGCGTGTCCGGGGAGCCCGCGCCTGTTTTGCCTTCCTCCGGTCAGCCCTCCAGGGCCGTGAGGATGCCTATGCCCGCTCCATGCAGGAAGAACTTTCCCAGCTCGCGGGAATAGCGGATTTTTACATCGCGCATGAGCACCTTGAAGGTGCCAGCCATGCCTGTTATTTCCATCGTTTCGCGGCCCATGCACAGCAACATGGCTTGCAGTTCCTCGGTGAAGCGGAGCCGCAGACCATGTCCTCAGCCGGATTTTCCGCAGCCGTCAGACAGGGGCTCAGGGAGATGTCCACCAGTATTCTGGAAGCAGAGCAATACGGGGATTTTGTCAGAAACAGAGCTTTCCGTCAGACCCTGCTGTGCCGGCAGGAAGTCGCCCTTCAACGCGCTATTTCTCCCGGTATGCTCGAAGGTCTGCACCTCGCTGCGTCAGTGGATCACGTGCCTGCGGTGGCTGCTGGCCATGGCCATGCGGAGGCGCAATTCCGCGATGGAGATGGAGTCATCCTTACCGTCCGGGATCCGCTGACCAGCGCCGCTCTGAAGGTGCTGCGCGAGGTCTGGCCAGCATCGCTTACGTTTGCTGAGCTATTGGAAAAGGCTCTGGCGCGCGCGGCCATTCCCGCCGGACAGGGGCAGGCCGCGAGCCTCGCCAGTGCCCTCCTGACGTGCTATTCCACCTCGCGCGGAGTGGAACTGCACCTGCTGCGGCGGCAGGAACCAGCGTCCGTTTCCGGATACCCGCAGGCTTCCGCTCTAGCCCGCTGGCAAGCCAGCCGGGGCACCAGCGTCGTCAGCCTGCGGCATACTAACATCTTGCTGGGCCCCGCAGAGAGAGCCTTGCTGCTAAGGCTTGACGGCACCTGCAGCCTCACTTCCCTAGAAGCGGAATGCGGGAGCGTCCTGCCAATGCTGGAACGCTTCTCGCAGGCTGCCATCCTCGCAGGCTGAGCAGGTCAATCCGGGCAAGCCAGGCGAAAGGGTTGCGCATTATGGAGCAGAAATCGGCTTGATGGATGAAATTTTGAGGCGCAGATCGGGAACCCCGGGAAGTGACGGCAACTTTTCGAACCCGTGAAACCACGGCTCCTTCAATTTCGTTACTGTCTCGGCCGTAATTGTCCTCTCAGATTTTAAATCCATATCTTGGATCGATTGCTCAATTTTCATTTTTCCAACAATTCAAAGCTAACATCATGTCCACCGAATCAAAGTGTCCTTTTCTGGGTAATGCTCCCAAACCCACTGCCGCCGGTTCCACGGGCAATGCTGGCTGGTGGCCTGAGCAGTTGAATCTGAAGATACTGCACCAGCAGTCGTCATTGTCGAATCCGATGGAGGGCGGATTCAATTATGCTGCGGAGTTCAAGACGCTTGATCTGGAAGCCGTGAT